>JBDTXE010000101.1:0-7570 GCA_040006335.1 Verrucomicrobiota bacterium
GCCGACGCCGAGCGCCCGATCGGCGGCGGAATCCTTTCCGGCATCTCGCACGTTTTCCGGTCGCCCTATCTGATGGCGATTTGCGCGTTCATGATGCTCTACGCTGTCACGACGACTTTCGTTTACTTCCAGCAGGCCGATCTCACCGCGCACCAATTTCATGACCGGGCCGCGCGCACCGCCTTCTTCGCCCACCTCGATACCTGGGTGAATTCGTTAACTCTACTCGTGCAGATTCTACTCACGGGCCGGCTGCTGAAATGGTTCGGTGTCGGCCCCACTCTCGCCTTTCTCCCAGTGCTGAGCATGGTTGGCTTTATCTCGATGGGGCTCGCGCCCACGCTCGGTTTGTTCGCTGCCTTCCAGGTGATTCGTCGGGCCGGAAACTTCGCCATTACTCGCCCCGCGAGAGAAGTCTTGTTTACCGTTCTGACGCGCGAGGATAAATACAAAGCGAAGAGCTTTATCGACACGTTCATTTATCGCGCCGGAGACCAGATCGGGGCGTGGGCCTACTCTCTCCTCCGTTGGTGCGGCCTGGGGTTGACCGGCATTTCGTGGGTAGCAGTTCCCCTGGCCGGAATCTGGTGTGTCGTCAGTTTGGCCCTCGGCCGGAAACAGATCATCCTTTCGCAGAAACGCCACCGAGAACGCGAATCAGCCGCGTGAGGACTGATCTGGGAGCGGCAATGAATTTTCCGCAGTCACCACCTCGCAAAATCGAGAATCGTAGGCGCTATTTCTCAAGGCAGCGACTCGTTTCCCACCGCTGCGAGATAAAAACCAGAGCCGAACACTCGCTCTGAGAGTTTACGACTTTACGTAAACGCCTAGTAGCGGGCGGCGTGACGGAGTTTTCGAGCGAAAGTCGCTGACGAAACCGTCCTGAGTCCGCATCTCGACGTGGCCAGCGGCGCCACGCGCAGTATAAACCAGGACCGAGCCCACGGGCGCCAGATAAGGGTCGTTGACCGCTAACTTCCTGAACCCGTAACTATTAACAAGCTCCTGACCAGCCTGCTTTGCCAACGCTGTTTTAGGTCGCGAATCGACGGCGCCGGCGGCAATCAGCGCTTCCTTCACCGCATGCCAGCATTGACGGCGCGAATGGGCGTGAGCCCGTTCCTGCGCAATCGTGGCGGCTCGCATCAGCCTGGGATCAATCCCCCTAGCTGGGCGGCGGAAGGGCGTAAGAATCTTGTTTGGGGCATACGCGGTCACGATCTCAGCCGCAGTCCTGTTTCCGTCCGCATCCGTGAAGAGAAACGTCGGAGTCACCTTGCCAGCCACGTGGGCAGGTTCAGATCCACTCGCGATGCAAAGCGTTCCAGATGAGAGCAATAACGCTGCCGCTAAGGAAGTGAGATGAAGTGCCGGTTTGCCCACGAGAACGCCTTCTATGCATGCAATAGTTATACCGCGCAAGGCGTTTTTTCTCCCTTTGCAGCAGTTGGAGCCCCATCCCGCTCAAGGCGGCGCATTCCTATTGACATTCTATATGAGCGCTAGTATCTCCTACAGATAATCTATACGACGTGGACAAGAAGACCGACCTCCTACAAGGCACTCTGCACCTCCTCATTTTAAAGGCGCTCTCCCCCCGGCCGCTGCACGGCCTGGGGGTCGCGCAGCGCGTCGCTCACATCACGCAACAGACTTTCGAGGTAAAGCCCGGCTCGCTCTTTCCCGCGTTGCATCGCATGGAGGAAGCCGGCTGGCTCAAATCCGAGTGGGGCAACTCGGAGAATAATCGGCGCGCGAAGTATTACACCCTGACCGGAGCTGGTCGGAAACAATTGCAGACGGAGACGACGGACTGGGAGCGCATCGCTCTCGGCATCAGCCACGCTCTCCGCGCCTGAAACGATGCGTTTCTTCTCCGTGCTCGCCATACTCTGGCGCAATCTCTCGCAACGACGGCGCCTGGAACGAGATCTGACCGACGAAGTGCATTCATACCTCCAACTGGCAGCGGACGCGAAGGTGAAAAGCGGAATGGAAGAAGCCGCGGCGCGCCGCGAAGCCGCCGTGGATCTCGGCGGAGCGGAGCAGGTGAAGGAACGCGTGCGCGAAGTGCGCGCGGGGCATTTCCTGGCCGAGCGTGCGCAAGACTTGCGTTACGCCTGGCGGAGCCTGCGCAAGGCGCCCGTCTACTCTTTGACCGTCGTGCTGGTGCTCGCGCTCGGGATCGGCAGCACCGTGCTGATGTTTGCGCTGGTCGATTGCGTGGTTCTGAAAGGTCCGCCGTTTCCTCAGGCCAACCGCATCTTCACTCTTTGGCAACGCATCCCGGAAGAACCGCGCGTTTCTTTTTCACCTAACGAATTCGCTGCTTGGAAAGAACGGACGCAGGTCTTCGAAAATCTCGCTTTTGTGGCGGGCACCGGTTTCACTCTTACCGGAGGCGGCGAACCGGAGTTAGTCGTTGGCCGCATCGCGCCTCCTTCGCTTTTCCCGGTTTTGCGCACCCAACCGGCGCTCGGGCGCGCCTTCACCGAACCGGAGAGTAACGCGCATGTGGTGGTGTTGAGCGATGCGCTTTGGCGCGAGAAATTTAGTGCGCGGGCGGATTGTCTCGGCGAAGCGGTGACGCTGAATGGCGAGCCCTATACGGTCATCGGCGTCCTGCCGCCCTCGTTTAATTTCGAAGGTCCCGATGCCAAACTTTTTGTCCCCGGCAGCCTGAGCAGTCCTTTCTTCGCCGCTCATCCGGATGCGCATTTTCTGCGCGTGACCGGGCGACTGAAGCCCGGCGTGACGCGCGCGCAGCTGGACGAGGAAGTCAATCGCCTAGCCCCGCAGGTGGACGATACCAAAGGTGGACCGACGCGACGCTACTTCGCCCTGAGTCTCGCGGAACTAACGACCGGCGAACTGCACACCCCCATGCTCGTGCTGCTTTCCGCGGTGGCGTTCCTTCTGCTCATCGCTTGCGCGAATGTCGCGAATCTGACGCTCGCCCGCATCAGCGCGCGGCAGAATGAAATTTCAATTCGCGCCGCGCTCGGGGCTAGTCGGCCGCGTCTCGTCGCGCAGCTTCTCACCGAATCGGCCTTGCTCGCGTTCATTGGCGGAATCGCGGGCGCCGCGATCGCGTTTTGGGGGCTTGACCTCCTGCGCAAATTCCTCGTCCAAAATCTTCCTGAACTAGCCCGCGCTCAGATCGACGGGCGCGCGCTTCTTTTCGCCGTCGCCGTTTCCACCGCGGCCGGCATGCTCTTCGGACTTGGCCCGGCGTTCTCGTCGTCGCGAGCGCGTTGGCAGAGCGCACTGCAAGGCGCGACCCGCTCGACCAGCGCGAGCAATCGCACCCGGCAGGCACTCGTTTTTTCCGAGATCGCGATCGCGGCCGTGCTCCTGATCGGCTGCGCCTTGATGATCCGAAGTTTCATTTCGCTCATTCACGTCGATCCGGGATTTCGGCCGGCCAACGTTGTCACCGCCGAAATGGTCATGACCAAAGAGCGCTATGCGGAGGGGCCCGCGATGCTGCGTTTCTATCGCGACTCGCTCGAGACGGTGCGGAAACTTCCCGGCGCCGAAAAAGTGGGCCTCGTCACGCATTTACCTTTCGGCGGGAACAACTGGGGCAACGGCTTTGACGTGGAAGATAACATGGGGAAGGCGGACGCGGATTATAGCGCGCAGATTCGTCCGGTCAGTCCCGGCTACTTCGGCGCGATGGGAATTCCTGTGCGTGAGGAACGCGATTTTGACGAGAACAACCGGGAGAACTCACCCGGCGTCGCGATCGTAAACGAAACGCTGGCGAAACGTTTCTGGCCAAACCAATCGCCCATCGGCAAACGCATTCGCTACGACAAGGAATGGCTCTCGATCATCGGCGTCGCCGGCAACATCAAAGAGGCGCGACTCGACGCGGACTCCGACATGGAAATTTATGTGCCGTATCCGCAAGTGTCCGCGGCGGTGCTGCAATTCGTCGGGCGCGATTTGAACTATGTCGTTAGTTCGTCAAGTCCGGGCGCCATCGCCACCGAATTACGTAATGCGTTGCACGCGCTCGACCCGCACGGCGTCGTCAAGGTCAACACCATGGAAGCGCTCATCCGCGAATCGATCGCGCAACCGCGCTTCCGCACTTGGCTCATCGGCATCTTTGCCGGCTTCGCCCTCACCCTCGCCTGCCTCGGCATCTACGGCGTCATCGCCTATCTCGTCACCCAACGTTACAAGGAAATCGGCATCCGCCTCGCGCTCGGCGCCACCCGCGCGAACATCTTCCAGCTGATTCTCGGTCGCACCTTCAAGCTCGCGACCCTGGGAGTTGCCGCCGGTCTCGCCGGCGCCTTCTTTCTCACCAGATTTCTATCGAGCCTGCTTTACGGTGTCACGGTGCACGATCCGCTCAGCTTCCTGCTTGTCCCGCTCGGCCTTACCCTGGTTGCACTCCTGGCCGGTTACTTTCCCGCGCATCGCGCCGCCGCGGTGGACCCGGTGAAGTCGTTGCGTTACGAATAGGAACTACGACCCGGGCTGTTCGAGCCAGCGCCAGGATTTCAATTCGAAATGGGAGTCGAGGCCGCGGAACACGATCGCCTCCGCCATAACTTCCTTCCCCTGGCGGAGCACTTGCATTCGCAGCTGGTAATTCATTCCCGCCACCACCTGCTGGCTGGATTGCACTACTTTCGTTAGCTCCAACTTGCCGCCCTCAGTTTTGCTCTCCTGCGCCACCGCAAAGGAGGCTGCCGCCTGGATCTCCTGTTTCGCTGGTGAGGTAGTTTGATAACTCCCCGGTCGCCCGGCCGAAGCGATCGGCCCGAAGACCACGACTGCGGCGATCGCGAGGACCAGAGTGCTTTTCATGAAGGCCACTAGGCCAAGCCGCGAGCAGACTTCAATCCCGAATCCCTCTGAAACAGAGCGGCTACTTTCGCCACTACGGTCGCACTTTTTTGTCCGCCGCCGCTGCTTAGTACCGTAATGTTTTGCGGAAATCGACCCACGGACTGCATTAGAACGATTCGTTTCGATCCCAATGCGGTCACCGGCGCGCTAGCCGCACTCGCAGAATCCAGGCGCGATCGCGCTTTCCAGTCGCCGGAAAAATTCGCCGCTGAGTTTCTCAGGCGACGCCTCGGCGCCCGCGAAAAGGTGCTGTTGCAGAGTCGATTCGGCAAAGGCCCGGACAAAGGCGGAGTAGGACTTGGCGTAGGCCGGCGCGTCTCCACTGCGTTCGAATTCTTCCCAATACGGATTCGACACTTCCGCCGTTTCGGCTTCAACCACCGTTCATCCCCGCGGTGACCGGCGTTTCCGACACGGCGCGCTACTTCGCCATCTGGTAAAGATAATCGACGAACGACATCGTTGCGCCGTCGAAACCCTCTACTTTCGGATTGCTCGAATCGATCACGTAGTATTCGTCCGGCGCGTGTGCGCCGGTGCCGAAGCCCAGACCGAAATGTCCCGCCGCCAGACTAAGCGGCGGATTCGTGAAGACATAACCCGGATACGAACCCGCGTTCCACGGCCAGAGCAACGCGTCGATGCCGGCCTGCTTGTAGGTGTCCACCTGCGCCTTGATGAAAGGCGCATTGGCTGGCGTCGTCGTCGGATCGTAGCCACCGCTCATATTCACCTCGATGTCGCTGAATCCGCGCTTCGCCAGGTGCGCCTTCAGCGCCGCCAGCGCGTCATCCGCCTTCATCCCGGGCACCAGACGCAGATCGAGTTTCGCCTCCGCCTTGTGCGGCAGCACCGTCTTTCCGCCCGGCCCGGTGTAACCCGCGACCAAACCTTCAATGTTCACCGTTGGCTGCGACTCCAACCGTTCCTGCGCCTGCTCGTAGGGCAGGTCGCCGATCCAATGCTGCACCCCCATGACCTTCTTCCGCTCCGCCTCGTTCTGCTTCGCCGAGACGTCCGCGATCATCTTCTTCTCTTCCGCGGTCAATGGCCGCGCCTTAGGATAATTCTCGATCGTGATCTCGTTGCCATCCTCCGAGACGAGCGTGTTCAGCGCGTGCACCAGCCGCCAGGTCGGGCTGTCCACCATCGCCTTGAGCGACGAATGAATATCCTTCGCCGGCCCGCGGCCCCACTTCTCGCCGCTCGAGATCAACTGACATTCGATCACACCCTTCGCGCCGAGAGCCACCGTAACGTTTCCCTGTGGATCCTGCGCCGCCGACGGCATGAAAATTCCGATGCACTTTTTCAGCGCCGCTTCCACTTCCGGCTTGTGCACGATCTGACCGATGTGCGGCGAGCCAATCTCCTCCTCGCCCTCCGCCACCAGCACGAGGTTGACCGGCATCTTCTCGCCCGCGCCCTTGATCGCATTCAGCGCCGCCAGGAACGCCGCCTCCGGCCCCTTCTGGTTCACCGCCCCGCGACCCATGATCACCTTCCCAAAACCTTCCTTCTCCACCAACGCCGCATCCAACGGCGGCGACGACCACTCCTTCGGATCGAACTGCTTCACATCGTACATGAAATAAAGTCCGACCGTCTTCGCCGCGCCCGCGTCCAGCGTCGCGAACACGCCCGGCTTGCCATCCGTCGGCACCACCGTCGCCTGCTGGAATCCGGCCTCCTTCAACATCTTGGCCATCAACTCGGCCCCCGCGGGATAATTCAGATCCTCCGCTGCAATCGACGGCAGCTTGATCCAATCCTGCAACCGCTTCACCGCCTCATCATGCCGCTTGGTGACCTCGGCCTTGACGTTGTTGAGATCATCGGCTCGGGTTAAACTCGGAGCCGTTGTGAGAATGGCTAACGCTGAGAGCGCCGTAGCGATACGGGTGGTGAAGTGCATGAAATGTTCATCCGCTTTTGCGGCTTTCGGTCAACTCCAAAACGACAGATGTAGATCGACCGACGCGGCAACTGCGCGCTAAGTTAGAGCCGATGAGTTCTGACCACTATCTACCGAATTGCCGCATGACCCGCGTTTCCTGGCTATGTAGACAACGGATCCATCCGTCCGTCCCTCCAGAACGGCCCCGGGAGGCGTAAAGTTTTCGGTTTGTAGGGATTCTGCCGCCTCAATCGCCGCGAGCCTCCAAAAGTATCCCCTGCGCTGAGGGCGACCGTCGCCTATATTAGCCGGCCTCCGGCAGGCAACTGATGGAACCTTTAGTCGAAGAAATTGAGACGTATGCGCAGGACATCGTTGACACTGTCCGCGAGCCGCTCCTGATGCTCGATACGACCTTGCGCGTGCGCAGTGCGAACCGCGCTTTCTATCAGACTTTTCAGGTCTCGCCGGATGAGACTGAGAACCGCCTTATCTACGAGTTGGGCAACGGGCAATGGGACATCCCGGCGCTTCGCACACTTCTGGAAGATGTGATTCCCACGAGCTCCGTCTTTAACGATTTTGAGCTGGAGCACACCTTCCCGAGCATCGGCCGTCGGGTGATGCTGCTCAATGGCCGCAAGCTGCGCGCGGGGAGTCATGCCGAGTTACTCGTCCTGGCGATGGAAGATGTGACCGAGCGGCGACGCTCCGAAGCGGATCTGAAGGCGATCGAGACCTACGCGCAGAACATCGTGGATACGGTGCGCGAGCCGCTCTTGATTCTCGATACGACCTTGC
>JBDTXE010000102.1:0-7506 GCA_040006335.1 Verrucomicrobiota bacterium
AAAATGCGCGCTTTCGCCAAGGCGGAGATCGATCGCCGAGTCCAGGAGGCCGCGACTGTTTTTGGCTTGGACGATGTCCTGGAGCGCAGGCCAGACGCCTTATCGGCCGAAGAGCGTTTGCGGGCCGCGTTGGCGCGAGCGGCCGTTCGGCAGCCGAAGGTGATCCTCCTGGACGATCCGCTCCTCGATTTTAGCGGGTCGAGCAGGGCGCAGGCGCAAGCCGAAATCACTCGAATTCACCAGCGCCTGCAGACGACAATGATTTACGCGGCTAGCGATCAGTCCATCGCCATGAGCATGGCTGATAGTGTCGCGATCATGAACAATGGACGTGTTCAACAACGAGACACCCCCGCGAGGCTTTACCAGCAGCCGGCAAATAGCTTTGTCGCTGGATTTCTAGGAAATCCGCCGATGAACCTCGTCCGGGGAACTCTCAGGCAACAGGGTGAATCCGTGATTTTCCAGGAAGCGGATGGGGGCTCACTTCGAGCCCGCTTTCCGTCCGGGGTCCCGATCAATCTGAAAGATTCAAGCGGCGGACCCGTAATCCTCGGGATTCGACCGGAGGAAATCGAATTGTCAGACACCCAGCAGCCCAGCAAAACCGACGAGAACTTTCCGGCTCTCGTCGACCTCGTCGAGCCAATGGGGCTCGAGACCCTCCTCCATCTCCAAACCGGCGCGCACACTCTGGTCTCTCGCATCCGGAGATCGCTTGCCCGCGGCGATGCCGGCCAACGCCGCAGATTTGTGCTCCGTTTGGAGCGCGTGCGCCTGTTCGATCCCGAGACGACCGTGGCGGTTACGTAAAATCCGTTGCATTTTTACGTTGCAGGATTGGGTCTGGAATAGTTACTCTTAGCTCGTAACTGCCCCCGCCCATTATGAACCAACAATTACTCTCGGAAATCGGTCGCACCCAGCGACTTGAGATCATGAACGCGCTTAAGCGCAGCCGCGGTTTGTCTGTCAATCAGCTCGTCCAAGAGATGAAGATGAGCTACATGGGCATCAAACAGCACTGTTTGACCCTCGAGCGCGATGGCTATCTCGATACCTGGCGTCGCCCCCAAAAGATGGGCAGGCCCGAGATGGTCTACCGGCTGACCCGGCGGGCCCAGGATCTTTACCAGGCGGATAGCAACCGTTTCACCCTGCAGCTGTTGGAGTCGATTCAGCAGATCCACGGGCCAAACGCTCCTGAGAAGCTCCTCTATAACGTCTTCGAGCGGAAGACGGTGGAGCTGAAGGAGAAGGTGCGAGGTGAAACTGTGGCGGAGCGCGGGCAAGCGTTGGCTGATCTGCGAGATGCTGAGGGTTACATGTCCAAGTACCGGGTGGATGAGAGTGATGGCACCCAGATTCTGGAATGCCACTCGCCGCTGATGAATGTCCTCGACGAGTACCCAATTATCGGGCGTCTCGAGCAGGAAATGTTTGAGAAGGTCCTTGGGCTCCCGGTGCGGAGAGAAGAAACGCGAAACTCGGGTCTTTACGAGAGCGCGTTTTATTTCTCGCTCCAGTAGGGCGTCGATCGTCCTCGCCGAAATCTTGCCTTCCGGTTGCCGGCGCCGTTGCGCCGGGAAACGGTAAGGCTTGACGTTTCTAAGCGTGCGCGTGTTTTACCCTTCCACTCCCGCGGAATCTCGCTTTGATTGAGCGCCCATGCTGCGGGCGTTTCCCTCGGTCGTCATTGAGAATTTACAGCCGCTCATCGATGGCGGCCGCTACCCCGTCAAGCGCGTCGTCGGCGAAGACCTCGTGGTGGAGGCGGATATATTCAAGGATGGCCATGACTACGTGGCGGCAGCGCTGAAGTGGCGCCTGCTCGGCCAGAAAAATTGGCGCGAGACGGCGATGGAGTTTATCGAGAACGATCGCTGGCGCGCCAGCTGCACTTTCTACGAAAACGCGACTTACGAATATACGGTCGAAGCTTGGACCGACTTTTTCCAGGGATGGCGGCACGAGTTCTCGACTAAGTTCGAAGCGGGTGTGACGCCGCTGCTGAGCGAAGCATTGGAAGGCGCCGCGATCATCGAGCAGGCCGCTCAACGCGCACGCGTCGCTCGCGATACCAAGCGCTTGCGACAGATCGGGGAGACGATCCGAAACGCGCCGCCGGGCGAGGTTGATGCCGTTGCCCGCAGTGGTGAGCTCGAGATTTTGATGGCGACCTATCCTGACCGGTCTGCCGCTACGCAATGGGGCCCCCCGCCGCAGGTGATCGTAGATCGCGTGCAGGCGCGCACCGCTGCCTGGTATGAATTTTTTCCCCGTTCGGCGGAAGGTCGCGCCGATCGGGGCTCGACCTTTCGCGATTGCCTGCCGCGAATCGACGACGCGAAAGCGATGGGTTTCGACGTGATCTATTTTCCGCCGATTCATCCGATCGGGACCACCAATCGCAAGGGTCCGAATAACGCGGTCAAATGCCAGCCTGGAGATCCAGGCGTCCCGTACGCGATCGGCAACCGGCACCTCGGCGCGCCTCAGGGCGGGGGTCACAAAGACATCGAGCCCGCACTCGGGACGATGGCAGATTTCGTCTGGCTGGAGCGCGAAATCAAAGCGCGCGGGATGGAGATCGCGCTCGATTTTGCGATCAACTGCTCACCCGATCATCCCTACGTCGCCGAGCACCCGGAGTGGTTTTACGCGCGTCCCGATGGGACGATCAAGTTCGCCGAGAACCCGCCAAAAAAATACGAAGACATTTATCCGCTGAATTTCCGTTGTCCTAATTGGCAGGAACTCTGGGACGAGATGGTTAGCATTATCCTGTTCTGGGCGGAGCGCGGGGTGCGCACTTTTCGCGTCGATAATCCGCACACCAAACCAGTGCCTTTCTGGGAGTATCTGATCGGGCAGGTGCGCGCAAAATTTCCCGATATTATCTTTCTTTCGGAAGCCTTCACCAAACCGAAGATGATGAAGGTGCTGGCGAAAGCGGGCTTCACCCAGAGCTACACCTACTTCACCTGGAGGGATCACAAGCACGATCTGACCGAGTATTTCACCGAGCTCACCCAGACAAACATGCGGGATTACTTTCGCGGTAATCTCTTCACCAATACGCCGGACATCCTGCCCGCTTTTCTGCAGAAAGGGGGACGTCCAGCCTTTATGATTCGATCGGTCCTGGCCGCAACCCTCTCGAGCGTTTACGGCATCTACAGCGGCTTTGAACTGTGCGAAAACGCCGAGCTGCTCGGGCGTGAAGAATATGCCGAGTCAGAGAAGTATCAGTGGAAGGAGCGCGACTGGGACGCGGCCGGGAACATCAAGGAATGGATCACGCGCCTGAACAAGATCCGCCGGGAAAATCGCGCGCTGCACTTTTACGATAATCTCAATTTCCACCACGCTGACAATGAGGCGGTCCTCTTCTATGGGAAGATGACCGTGGCGCGCGATAGCATCATTTTCGTGGTCGTGAATCTTGATCCGTTCCAAACGCAGGAGAGCATGATCGACATTCCGCTCTCGCTACTCGGGTTGCGCGAAGGCGAGACCTTCAAAGTCGAAGACCTGCTCAACGAAGAGCGCTACACCTGGTCGGGTAGTCGCAATTACATCCGGCTCGACCCGCAGACCAGGCCCGCGCATATTTTCCGAATTCGCCGCTGAACTCGCTGCGCGCGTTTCGAGATGGGTTGCAACTCGCGTTGGTCCACCTATCGTGAGGTCGCCTTAGCATGAACAATTTTTCAGGGCTGCTTCTCGCGCCGGCCGGCGCGACCTCGCTCTTGGCGCAAACGCCCGGGCCTTCTCTCGCCCCCGATCTGCCGCACGCAAAAAGTATTCTCGACGCTGTGCTGTCCGCGGGGCCGATCATGATCCCGCTCGTCGTTCTTTCGATCATCTCTCTCATGCTGGTGATTGCCTATCTGCTTACCATTCGCCGTGGTGCGATCGTTTCGAGCGGCTTCATGGCGACGGCGGACGCGCTTCTGCGCAAACGCGATTATCTCGGGCTGCTCGCAGTTTCCAACCGGCACGGCGAGGCCATCGCCCGCGTCGTCCAGCAGGTGCTCGATTTTACAACCAAGAATCCCAACGCGGAGTTCGCGCAAGTCCGCGAGATTGCCGAAACGGAAGGGATGCGTGTCGCCTCCAATCTGACTAACCGCGTCACCTATCTGGCCGATATTGGCATGATCGCGCCGATGATTGGATTGCTCGGCACCGTCATCGGCATCATTCGGTCCTTCAGCGCGCTTGGCTCGGATCTCGGCGCGGCCCGTTACACCCAGCTTTCGAATGGCATTAGTGAAGCGCTCATCAACACTTCCGCCGGCCTCGCCATCGGCATCCCGGCGATGATTTTTTACGCCATCTTTCGCGGCCGTTCGCAGCGGCTTATCTCCGATCTCGAATCAGCGGTTACCCACATCCTTGCCCTGCTCTCGCTGCAATTTAATAAGCGCGCGCGTGAACAACAGCGACCGCCGGCCTACGTCGAGCAGGATTTCTAGAGCGCGGTCATGAATTTGCGTAGTCGCGCCCCGATGCCGCATCCGGGGATTCAGCTCGCCCCACTCGTGGATGTGCTGTTGCTGCTGCTCATCTTTTTTCTCATGACCTGGAACGCCGCGCGCAATGAGAACGAGCTCGACGTCAAGGTCCCGAAGGCGTCTTCGGCCAGGGAGAAGAGCGCGCCGGTCGGTGACATTATCGTGAACGTCAAAACCGACGGCGACGTGGTGGTGAATCGTCGAACGCTTTCCGCGCCGGAGTTGTCTGATCTGCTCAAGAACCTCGTGCACCTGGACGCGGATCAGGCGGTTGTGATCCGCGGTGACGAAACCGGTGCTTACAAACACGTGATCAACGTTCTCAATATTTGCAGCGAAGCGGGCATTAGTAACGTCGCCTTCGCCACCGCAAAATGAAGCGGCTGTAGCGGCGGTCTATGACCGTCGAAATCCTAGCGCGGGCGGCGGCTCGGCAGTCACAGACCGCCGCCGCAGTTATAGCACTGCTGTTCGCCACCACCGTCGGAGGCGCGCAGGAAATCCGGCGGGCTCAACCGGTGACGGAGACGCCAATCCCTCGTGCACTTCCCGCTGATGATACGCCATCGAAGACGGTGCCAGCCGATGACCCTGGCACCAGAGCGGAAAAACCGGAGCAGCCGTCAGATAAGCGCCAGCTCGATTACTCGAACGCTCTTTTTTCGCGCAAGATGTATGACCTCGCCATTCCAGAGTATGAAAAATACCTGAGCGATTACGCCGGCGCCTCCGGTCGCCCGAATGCCTACTTTGGCCTGGGTGAAAGCTATCGCGCGCTCGGCAAAAATGGGCAGGCGAAAGCGAACTTTCAGAAAGTGCTGGACGAGGCAGGCGACGGTGAGTTCGCCGGTCCGTCAGCCTATGCGCTCGCGGTGATGGCATTCTCGCAGCGGGACTTCACCGTCGCGCAGAGCCTTTTCCACAAAGCGGCCGCGAAAACCAAAGATGCGAGCGTCGCGCTTTCCGCGCGCTACTTCGAGGGGCGTTGTCTCGAGAGCCTTAAACGCGTGGACGAAGCCCTCGCGCTTTATCTGCAGGTGGCAGATGTCCCGAGCCAATATCGCGACGACGCGCGCACGACTGCCGGCACTCTCCTCCTCGCGCGAGGGAAGCGGAGCGAAGCGTTGAAACAGTTCGAGTTCTTGGCAAATGAGTCGGACAAACCGAATCTCAAAGCGGAAGCCGCCGTTCGAGCAGGTCTGGTCGCAGCCGACCTGGCCATCACCGATCGCGGCAAGATCGATAAGGATGCCGCGGAAAAAGCGCGCACGCTTTTGCAGCGTGGTCGCACCGCTGTCGAGGCAGGACGCTGGCGTGGGATTGCCCAGGCCGCCTATCTCCGGCTGGAATATCAGACCGGGCAGCTCGCCACCCTGGTAAACGATTATAAGAAAGGCGCCGATCAGCTGCCGGAAGAGGCGCGCCCCGAGATTCAGCTCCTGGTCGGCAACGCGCAGCGACAGCTCGGTCGCAATCAGGACGCCGAGCAAACCTATCGCCAGTTAATCGAAAAATATCCGACTCGCGATGAAACCCGGGAAGCGCGTTATCAGCGCTTGGTCAATCTTTACACCGTCAACCCGGACGCTGTTCTCTCGGAAGTGGACCGGTTTCTGCAGACCAATCCGCCGGCCGAGCGCGCGGCGGAAGCAAGGCTTCTGAAAGCGGAAGCGCTTTACAAGCGGAGTAAGTTTACCGAGGCGGCGCCGCTCTACGAAGAACTGCGCGCCTCCGCGCTAGCCCCGAAATTGCGCGCGGAAGCGTCCTACAAACTTGGCTGGTGTTATGTCCAGAGCAAAGAGACTCCGCGCGTGATCGAAGCCTTTAGTTATTTCCTGAAAGCGTTTCCTGATGATCCGCAGGCTGCGGTCGCGTTGACCCAGCGCGCGCTGGCCTACGAGCAGGACAAGAATGCCGCGGCCGCGATCGACGATCTATCTACTTTGCTGGCGAAGTATCCTGCAGCGAAAGAGCGCGAAGGTGCTTTGCAACAAAAGGCGCTCCTTCTGGCGGAGCTGAAACGCGACGCGGAGATGGCGCAAACCTTTCAGCAGTTACTTAAGGAATATCCGAAGAGCGCCGCCGCGGCGCAGGCGAACTATTACAGCGGCAAAGTTGCTTTCGACGCCAAGGATTACAAACGCGCTCTGTCATCCCTCGATAATGCGCGGCGCCTGAATCGCGCGCAGTATTTCGAGCTGGCGACCCTCCGCATGATTCTCGCGCAATATTATCTGCACGATCGCGCGGGCGCGGTGAAAGAAGTGGATGCCTATCTCGCGGCTAACGCCAAGACCAGTCTTCCCGCGGAAGTGCTCGAGTGGCTCGGGGTGGAGTTCTACAATGAAAAGAACTATGCCCAGGCGACGAAGTATCTGAAACAGCTCGGACAACTCGAGAACTCCAGCAGCGTCAAGCCGGACTATTGGTTTTACCTCGGCGACGCCGCCTCTCGCCTGCAGGATTTCGACGCGGCCGAGACCGCTTACTCGCGTTATCTCCAAACCTCCACCGACCCGGCGGGCAAAGCGAAAGTGCTGCTCGCGCTCGGTGCCACCAAGGTCGCCGCTCATAAGACGGACGACGCGGAAAAGATCGCCACCGAAATCATGACTTTGCAGCCGGAAGGAAAGGTCAATGCCGAGGCGCGACTACTCGCAGGCGATGTCCAGTTCGCGCGCGAGCGCTGGGATGAAGCCGGCAAAGCCTATGCCGGTGTCGCCCTCCTCTACGATGATCCGGCGATAACGCCGCGTGCCCTCGACAAGGCGGCCGACGCTTACCGCCGCGCCGGCAAAACCGAGGAAGCCGATCGCGTCGCGAAACAGCTGCGCGAGCGTTTCCCCAATTACGCCGGCGGCTAATTGGGTATAAGTTTTTGTGTAGCCGCTCTGCGGAGATGATCTCGGGTAGGGTGGGCGTCTCGCCCGCCGAGCGGGGCATCTTGCGTCGCGGTTTCTCGTTCCCGGGAGAAAGCCAAAAGTTC
>JBDTXE010000103.1:0-7382 GCA_040006335.1 Verrucomicrobiota bacterium
AAGCTCACGATTGGTGAGGACGCTTCACCGCCCTGATTCTTTCTTGAATCTAAAATACGGTGTGCCCGCATCGAACCTGCAGATATGAAACAGTTTCACTCTGTCCTCCTGACGACGTGCGCGGTTTTCCTGGCGAGTTGCAATAGCGGCGGGCTCCGCGGCAACGGCAACGTCGTTACCGAAGAACGCTCCGCCATGCCGTTCGTCAACGTCGAAGCCGAAGGGGCCTTCCAGATCGAATGGCAGCCGGGAGCGCCCGCGGTGGCCGTAACCACCGATGAGAACCTGCAGCGTTATGTCACGACCAATATCTCTGGCGGAATTCTCCACCTCAGGACAACCCGCTCACTCCGTCCGCACGTCAAAGTAACGATCGCCAGTAGCGCGCTGGAGGGAGCCGAATTGAATGGCGCTTCTCGCCTCACTGCGCGCGGCCTGGGCGGCGCAAAATTCTACCTGGAATCAAATGGCGCCGCAAAAATTGTGGCTGACGGAGCAGTCGACGAACTGATCGCCACGATGAATGGGGCCAGCAATTTCGAAGGTGAGCATCTCCGTGCGAAAACGGCCACGCTTGAACTCAATGGCGCCGGCAAGGCGGTGGTGGCGGTGAGCGATTCGCTGGACGTCTCGATCGCAGGCGCGGGCAAGGTAGAATATATCGGCAACCCGGCACGCCTGCGCCGCGAAGTGGCCGGGGCCGGCTCCATCCGGCGTCGGGAATAGCTTCCCGCGCCTGAGTAAACAAGAAGCTGAGTTCCAGCCTACTCCCAGCCGATCTGTCTGCCCTTGTTCTGTTCTTCCAGCCAACTTTGCAGCGGCTTGAAGTAATCGGCCATCGCCCGCGTCGAGATGTCTTCGCCCGTGGCCTCCTTCAACACTTTGCGCCAGTCTTCAGTCGCGCCCTTCTTTAAAATGCCATCGAGCCATTTCCCGACTTCCTTGTTATCCGCGTAGTTACACGATTGCGGATCCTGGTGGAGAATGTGACGGGCAATGTAGTCGTGGAGCTGGAATTTGAAGACGGTAGCAAAGGCGTAGTTGTAGTAGTAGGCGGGCGTATCGTTGATGTGGGTCTTGGTCGCGGCGTCGCAATATTCCTCCCCACGCGGTGATGGCGGCTCCACGCCTTGCAGATCGCTGACGTATTTCCACCAGCGAGCGTTCCACTGCTCGGGCGGGAGATCGTGGGCGTAAATGTCCGCCTCCCAGTGTGTCATTGTGCCGCTGGCGAAATAGATGAACGGAATGGAACGGCTCAAGGCGTCATCGAGGAGGAAGGCATTTTTGTCCGCTTTGAAATCGGCCGGCAAGACACCGCGCGACTGCAGATAGGGCACCTGACTTGAAGCGAGCGAGATCAGTTCGCCGACCCCTTCATGAAAACCAGGGGCCGCGCCCGTGCGCAACAGATAAGGCACTTCGGGGCGGGAATAGGCTTTAAAATAATAGCCGTGACCGAGTTCGTGGTGAGCGGTAAAGAACCATTCGGAATTCGGCTCGATGCTCTGGAGCGAGCGAATATCGTTCTCCAGGTCGACATGCCAGCAGGAAGCGTGGGTGTTTTTCTTGCGCTTGTCTCCGGCCGGGACGGGGTAGAGATCGGAGCGCTCCCAGAAAGTCTGCGGCAGCGGAGCGAAACCAAGGCCGGTGTAAAACTGTTCGGCCTGCTTGATGATCCACTCCGGCTTGCGGCCGGCGAAATATTTATCCAGGTCGGCCGCTTCCACCATGCCGGTCCAATTCTGACTCCAGCGGTTGTTGAGCCAGTGAGCCGGGATCTTCTTTGGGACCGGCTGATGAAATTTTTCCGCCAGTTTATATTTGGCCCAGGTATGAAGCTGGAGATAGAGCGGCCGGAGCGTCTCCATCCAGCCCTCCTGCAGCTTGAGCATCTCGTCCGTCGTCATCCCATAGCTGGCGACCTCTAACGAGAAATAGTCGGGATATTTCATCTCGCGTGCGACTCCGTTGCGCAGTCCGCGCAGGGCGACCAGATTGGATTTCAAGGCGGGGCCGCTCTGTTTCGACGTCTCCCAGGCCGCCTTCCGCTCGGTCAGGTCACCACTCTTCTGCAGAATGTCGTCAATTTGGTTCGCCGTAATGGCGCGGCCGTTCATTTTGAACTCGAAGCTATTCAAAAGAGAGGCCTGCTTCGTTTCCGCCTCCACTCGCTGCGCCACCAGATCGGGATTGGTCATAGGACCTTCGGCGGCATTGAGCAGCAGTTGCTTGAGCTCTCGCACGCTGAGCTCGTTCAACTCCGGGGCGTGCGTGAGCAGGTCCCGCGCTTCGCTGATCAAGGCCGGGTTGCCGTTGAAAGCAGCAAAAGCCTTACCCGCCGTTTCGGAGGCCGCGTCGTGCGCTGGTGTAACATCCGTCACCGCTTTCCACTGGGCTTCCTGATTCACTTTATAAAGCGCCTGGTAGCCCGCGTTGGCGAGCGCGAGGAAGCGATCGGCCCGCTCCTGCGCTGGCGAACTCGCCGCCAGGCCCGGAATCGAATTTGAAAGCAGGGCCGCGATGATAATGAAGGCGCGCATGGTGGCGCAATTTAACGACGCCTTCCCCATTTGCGAAGCAAACTCCGTCCGTTCTCGACAGTGAACATCACCAGCGGCTAAAATGTTTCTCATGCTCTGGGTCCGTATCGGCGCTTTGTTCTGCTTCTTGGCGGTTGGCCTAGGCGCTTTCGGCGCGCATGCGCTCAAGAATATGTTGGCTGCGCACCAATCACGCGAAGTCTGGCAGACGGCGGTGCTTTATCATTTCCTCCACGCGCTCGCTTTGATCCTCCTCGGGTTTCATCAGGCGAATCGTCTGAGCTGTTATCTCTTCGCGGCCGGAATCATCCTTTTCAGCGGAAGTCTTTACGGCCTCGCCTTGACCAACGCGCGTTGGCTTGGGCCGATTACGCCGCTCGGTGGACTCTGCTTTCTCGCCGGCTGGGTTTGCCTGTTTCTCGCACCGAAAGGCTGATCGCGGACTGCTCGCACCTTCCTGATTTTGCGCGCCCGAAGCTTGTTGCCTCCCGCGATTCCTCCTAAAATCGTTTTGCGATGATTCACGCTTTCATCCAGACGCAGCGGGCCGCCTCCACGGTCATCGCCTTCCTCGCCACTTACTTCATCGCGCTGACGATAGGGCGGTTTTTAAAAAGGCGCGCGGGCGTGCGCTTGGGAATCACGTTCCAACTTTTCTGCATCGCCCTCGCCTCCTACGCCGCAATTCGCATTTATGGCCTCGGCGGAAGCGTCCTCAATCATATTGACGCCGCGATGGTTCTTCTCAGCAGCACGATTGTGGTCGCGTTGCTCGATCGCTATCTCTGGGACGCCTACTTCGAACGGCGGCGACAAACGCCGATCCCTAAACTGCTGCGTGAGATTGCGGCGCTGGTCACGTTTCTCGTCGCGCTCCTGATCGTCCTCAGCGTCTTCTATCACGCCGAAGGCGAACTCAAAGGCCTCCTCGCCGGATCGGGCGTGATCGCGATCATCCTGGCTTTTGCCACCCAGAATCTGCTCGGGAGCGTCATCGCCGGTCTGTCGTTGCAAATCGGGCGGCCTTATCGCGTGGGGGACTGGCTCCAGGTCGGCGAACACACCGGCGAAGTCATGGAGATCAACTGGCGTGCGACCCGTCTCCGGACCAACGACAACATTTACCTCGAAGTCCCGAACAACGAGATCATTAAGCAAACGATCATGAATCTGCATTACCCGAATGGTCTGCACGCCATGCGGATGCGCATCGGGATCGACTACAACGTTCCGCCCAATCGCGTAAAAGATGTTCTATACCGCGCCACGGTCAACGCCAACAATGTTCTCGCCGAGCCGCCGCCGCGAATCTTTGCGGTCGATTTCGGCGAGCACGCCGTTACCTACGAGATCAAATATTATTTTAATAATCACGCCTTGTTCAATGAGATCGGCGACGCCATCCGGACGAACATCTGGTACGAACTGCGGCGGGCAAAAATCACCATCCCCTTTCCCATCCGGACACTCCAGATGGAAAGCCGCCGGCCACGCCAGCTGAGCGAGGGCCAGGCAGAAGCCCGCGCTTTGTTGCGGCGGCAACCGCTCTTTCAGTGCCTCTCAGAGGCGCAGGTAGAGAAGTTGCTCGCGGAATCCGCGCTGCATCACTTTGGGCGCGGAGAGCATTTGATCGAGGAGGGCGCGGATGGGGAATCCATGTTTGTCCTCCTCCGCGGAGAGGCGGAGGTGTCCGTGGCAAAGAATGGTTCGAATATTCCCGTCGGCCTGCTCCGCACCGGTGATTGCTTTGGCGAAATGTCTCTCCTCACCGGTGAGCGCCGGACGGCGACGGTGAAAGCCAAGGGCGA
The DNA here is from genome assembly GCA_040006335.1 of Verrucomicrobiota bacterium. GTDB lineage: Bacteria > Verrucomicrobiota > Verrucomicrobiia > Chthoniobacterales > UBA10450 > AV69. The sequence continues at coordinate 4,352 of JBDTXE010000103.1, forward strand.
CTGTTACGTGATGGAAATCAGCAAGCCGGTGATGGCAGAGGTAATCAAGGAATCGCCCGCTTGCCTCGAGCAACTGAGCGGGTTGCTCGCCCGGCGGAGGCTGGAAACTGAGGGCATCGTCAAGGATGCCGCCGCCGCGACTACGGAAGTCGAGCGAGAGCGCGAATACAGCGAAGGGTTTCTCAGCCGGCTGCGCATCTTTTTCGAGCTTTAGCGACGATTCACGACCCAGCCGGAAAGCAAAAGGGCCCCGTGCCCGGGGCCCTTTCTCTTACCCTAGCGGTCAAGCGTCGCCCTCACGACGCTGCCCGCTCCTTAGTGGGCCGATGCCTCAGCACGGGCCACTTGGATGTCCGTCCCGATCGCCAGCCCCAGATTATTATTCTGAGTCACGATCAGTTCGATCATCCGAACCTCAATCTTGTTTTGTGAATGAATGACGCGATGCAGCCAGAGCGTTCCCAGGCCGGCAATAGTCAGCTTCGTATTGGGAGCCACGTTGGCGTCGATGTTCGCAAAGCCTTTAACCGCGAGGTTGACGAATTTCGAACCGCTGTCGCTAAAGCTGTAGGCGCCGCCATTCTTCATGGAATGCGCGTCGGCCTTGACTAGATCAGCCGTCACCAGACCTGCCAGCACGTCGACCGCTTGCACGGTGGAAGTGGTTTCGCCCATGGCCACGGAAGCGCTGATCGATCCTTGGGCGGTGTCGACGACGTCACCCACCACGAAGACGTTCGGAACCTGCACCTGGAGGATTTCATTTTGCTTCAGGACTCCTTTTGTCCCCAGGCAACCCAGCGAAATCTGCGCGCTCGGACCTGACGCGAGCAAATTGCCGATGCGCGCTCTCGTCCCATAGGCACTGCCATCCAACGTCCCTTGCACTCCGGAGGTCAAACCGCTCACGGCGTGGGAGACAATGATATTGGTTCCGAGGGCGATCTTTATGTTATTGATCACTACATTCGCCGCCGTCACTACGACGTGAATCTGATTCACGGTGAGCGAGGAAGAGGTCGCCGTGTGCTTAGCGATTTGCTCGTTCAGAACGACGTAGCCGATGCCGGCGAGATTGATTCTTGTATTCGGCGCAGGCGTCACGGCAATGATGTTTCCCGCGACAATTGCACCGATCAAACTGGAGCCATTCGCGCTGGAATGAAAACCGAGCGTGTCGTGCGTGGTGGTACTTTCCGCAGTCACTTCATCAGCCAGGACCAGGCCGCCCAACAAATTGATGTCGTGGGCCTCGGCGATAGAACTCGCCTGCAGCGAACCATTCAGTTCCTGCACGTCGCTCGAGGTACTAATGACCCCGGTCGAGAGGAGTGGCGCGTCGGTCACCATCAGAACCGAATTCTCACCATGCGCAGGAACCTGCGTGGTGCCGCAGGCGTTGCCGCAACCGGATTTGGCGGTCGGGCCCGACTTGACCACATTGCCAACTTTGACCTGGGTGCCGTAGGCATTCGCGCTCAGCAAAAATCCCGTCTCGGCGGCCTGCGTAGCGGAAGTGAGTCCCGCCATCACAGCCAGAGTCACGAGACCAGCGATAAATCCGCCCTTGCTGGCAGGGCTATATTTGGGGTGAACAGTGTATTTCATTACCAATAACTACTAAAATTATGGTTATTACGTCAATAGGTAAATATATCTATAAATTTAGCCTATACATTGATTGTTCGTCCTAAACTGAAATAAGAAGGCAGGCAGAGAGTTTTTCTTGCCTCGCGAAGAACCTGCGCTTTTTTTCTGCATCCGTTTTAAGAGGATGCCCGTGAAGCCTCTAATTAGAGTGGGTTCTAAGAGATAGAGTCCTCACACATTCAAATAATGGAGATCCATAAAGGCATTCCTCTTCCGGCGCGTCGCGCTGATAAACGCACTTCCGTCTTGCTCCGGATGGAGGCTGGCGACTCGATTGTCGTCCCCGACTACGACGAGATGAATCGTCTCTCTACTACGGCCCGCTATCACGGGGTGCCGATCACCCGGCGAAGGCAACCGGACGGCACCTACCGGGTATGGCGCTTGGAGGACTCACCCCGCCATTCTGCTAATACAAACCATGACGGCGTGTCGCCGGAGCGTCGCAAGGTCGGGCGCGTTTCTTCAGCTAAAGGCAAGACGGCGCGTCGGCGCTAGAGCCCAGCTGGCCATCGTCCTTCGATCACTCGCCTCGGCAAACTAAGGCCGCTGCGGCCCGCTCGTTGCGGGCTAGGTCAACCGCAAGATCCCGCCGGAGGGTTCGCCTCCCCGTCGGGCCAGCGATCCGAATCGTGTGTTGCGGCAAGCCCAATCCTGCCTACAATCCCCCGCTTCCAACGCGACTATGAACCTTTTTCTTGCTCTCGATCTGCTTCATTCCGGCTTGCATCTTTCTCTTGTATGCGCCGCCGCGGGACTGATTTGCGCCGTCCTGCTCATCATGCTGATTTTGAAGTCCTCTCCCGGCAACGAGCGGATGAGGGAGATTTCGCTAGCGGTCCAAGAAGGGGCCAAGGCCTATTTGAATCGCCAAGTCGCTACCATCGGGATCATCGCAGCGATCATTTTTGTGCTGCTCTATTTGTTCAAGAAGGATGCGCCATTGCCGACAGCGCTTGGATTTCTGATCGGGGCCGCCTGCTCTCTCGCGGCCGGCTACATCGGAATGCGAATCGCGGTGATCGCGAACACCCGCGTGACCCAGGCCGCGACCCACAGCCGGAGCGCCGCTTTGCGCGTCGCCTTTAACGGCGGCGCGGTGACGGGTTTGCTCGTGGTCGGCCTGGCGCTGCTCGCGGTGGGACTTTTCTATGAAACTGCGGTGCGGATGGTCGGACCAGATGTTGCCGTCCGAAGCCTCGTGGGTTTGGCTCTCGGCGCCAGCCTGATCAGCGTCTTCGCTCGTCTGGGAGGTGGCATTTACACCAAGGCGGCGGACGTCGGGGCTGATCTCGTGGGTAAAATCGAGAGCGGTTTGGATGAGGATGACCCGCGCAACCCCGCCACCATCGCGGACAACGTGGGCGACAACGTGGGCGAC
>JBDTXE010000104.1:0-7329 GCA_040006335.1 Verrucomicrobiota bacterium
GCCGCGTTTTGAATCAGCCATTCTCCACCCTGCAGTTTCACGTAGCCGTGCAACAATCGCCAAGCCGTCAGCGGATTGATTTTCAACATCGCTGCCTGGGTCAAATCCATTTCCGGTGGCACCGGGACCAGCTCGTCTGCCTGGACGGCACAGGCCTCGCGCCAGGTCCCGATGCTGTGCGGCAGGATAACTCGCGCGCCGGGCGTGAGCGTCTTCACATTGGCGCCCACTTCAGTTACCACGCCTGCCCCTTCAAAGCCTGGGGTGGCCGGGAACTCGAAACGCACCGGATACTTTCCCTCGATTTGATTGAGATCGGCGGGGTTGACCGGTGCGGCGTGGACGGCGACGACTGCTTCATCCGGTCCGCAACTCGGCCAGGGCTGCGATTCCACGTGCAAAACCTCTGCTGGATTTCCGTGCGCGCGGTAGACGACTGCGCTAATCGTTTCTTTTCGCATGAAGGTTCAACCTAGCGGCGACGCAGCCGCGGGCAATCTCCCGCCCAACCCAAATTTCGCGCTGGTGGGTTTGGCGGTGAACGTCGCCTTTGCCGTGATCAAGATTGTGGCGGGTGTGGTCGGACACGCCTACGCCCTGATTGCGGACGGAATCGAATCCGCCCTCGACGTCGGTGGATCGATCATCATCTGGACCGGGCTGCGTTACGCCGCGCGGCCGCCGGACGCCGGTCATCCCTACGGCCATGGAAAAGCGGAGCCGCTCGCTGCCATCGTTGTTTCGTTAGGCGTGCTCGCGGCGGCCTGCGGGCTGGCGGTCGAAAGCGTGCGCGAGATTCTCACGCCCCATCACGCGCCCGCCTCTTTTACGCTTTGGATTTTGCTCGTGGTCGTGGTCGTGAAGGAAGGCCTCTTTCGGTTCGTGGCCAAGATTTCACGGGGCGCGGAGAGCGTCGCGGTTAAAACGGATGCCTGGCACCATCGCGCCGACGCCGTTACTTCGCTCGCCGCCTTCATCGGTATCTCCATCGCCCTTCTTGGCGGCCCCGGCTGGGAAAGTGCCGACGATTTTGCGGCTCTCTTCGCCTGCTTCTTCATTGCCTGGAACGGGGTGCGACTCCTGCGGCCCGCTCTTCACGAAATCCTCGATACCGCCCCGCACCGGACAATCTTCGACGGCGTGCGCCGCGCCGCGCTCGCCGTTCCCGGCGTGATCGAGTTGGATAAATGCCGCGTCCGCAAGATGGGGGTGAGTTACTACGTGGATCTGCATGTGCGCGTCGATGGAAATATGTCCGTCTACGCCGGTCACGAACTAGCCCATGAGGTGAAAGATTCCATTCGCATCACGAACGAGCGGATCGCGGATGTGCTCGTTCACGTCGAGCCGGCATCGCGCATGTAGCGGCGGTCTATGACCGCCGAGCTGGGCCTGGGTCGGCAGCGAAGCCGTGAACGTTGTCGGCGCTCACAGAGCGCCGCTACAGGAACCAGCAGCCGCCGCCGAGCACGAACGGCAGGCTACAAGAGCGGGATCAGCGCGCAGAGCGCGTCCGCTAATTTCGTGCGTGCGAAAGCAATCTGTTTCGAGAACTTTGCCAGCCGCAAGATCGCCCCGGGATTTCGCGCCAGATAAGCGAGCAAGACCCCCGGCCGCGTCCGTTGCGATTCGAGATCGAATAAGACATCGGGCGGCGCCGGAAATGGGCAGGCTGGCGCATCGCTGACAACGCGTAAGGAAAGCATGAGAATGTTTGCCGCGTTCGCCAGACGCGCGATCGTTTCGGTTTCCATGTCGATCGCGATTGCTCCCTGCGTTCGGCCGATCTGATAACGGTCCTCGACGTTATCGATCACGTGCTCGGCAGAAAAAAGCGTTCCCAGATGGATCGATGGTCTGGCGCGCACCTCCTTGAGCAACGCGGGCGTGGAATAATTTTCCGCCACCACGATGTCGCCCGGCTTTAAATCATCGGAGGTGCTTCCGCAGAACCCGCTGCTGATCAGCAGTCGCGGAGTCTTGTACTTCAGGAATTCGCCCAGGTGTTTCTCACAACTGCGCGCGCCGACTCCGGTATGGACGACGACGACTTCCTCCGCGCCCAGAGGCGTCGCAGCCAGCGTTCGCGTGAACGCGCTGCTCTCGGCCGGCAGCGCGAAGGTCACGGCGATCATTCTCCTTCTCTCACCTGCACGATCAGACTTCTTTTCTGATCAGGAAGCGGCGTCTCCTGCTCACTTTCCACGCGTTGGACGCCCTCGATGGCGCGGAGGGCTTTGGCGAACTCCGTCCCGCGCTCGATCTCAACCAGGACCTGCACACGACCGTTGTCCGGCACGCCCTCGGTCGCTTTGCCTCCAAGTTGCTGCGCCACCTGAGCTATCTTGCGCGCGACGTTCTCCGCCTGGTGAGAGGCGACCGTCGCCGTGATCGCCAGCACGCCGAGAGAGGGCGGTGTCATGGCCGCAGTGGCCGCGTGGTCGAGAGCTTGGCGCAGCTGGTCTTCCGATTGTTTTTTGAGCAACGCGCGATTGGGGTTGCTGGCTTCGTGCCGGGCGATGAGATAGAGGCCGAAGGCGACGTTGAGGGCAATTAGAAACATCGCGGCAGCCAAAATCTGCCGTCCGAGTTTCCGCCCCCGGAGAGCGGTCGTCGCCGGTTGTTCCTCGAGAATTTCGCGGCGTTCCGTTTTGTGTTCTCGCATGCCAGCGTGAATGCGGCGCGCCACCTCCAGCTCGCGCCGCAACGGGGCTTCGTTCATCAGCTGCTCCTCTAGAGCGTGGCGTTCGTGCTCGGGCAGTCTGCCGTCGAGATAATCGAACAGCTTATCCGGATTCATCTCGCAGACTGCGCTGGCCGGACGCGCTGCGCAAGCATCAGCCAAACCCATCCGCTGAGCAGGGCAATGCGGTTCGCGCTGCTTTCTTGCCAAAGACCGCCCGGGTTCTATTCTGCGGCGGTGAAAAAGATCGAAGCCGTGGTTAAGCCGTTCAAAACCGAGGCGGTGCGGGACGCCCTCGCCGAAGTGGGGGTGGAAGGGATGACTTTGAGCGACGTCAAAGGATTCGGCCGGCAAAAGGGGCACAGCGAGATTTATCGAGGTAGCGAATATACGGTTGATTTTCTTCCCAAGGTGAAGTTCGAGATTGTGGTAACAGATGAGCGCGCCGAGCGCGCCGTCGCGGCGATCATTCGCGCCGCCCGCACCGGGAAAATCGGTGACGGCAAAGTGTTCGTGACCGATGTCGAGCAGGCTGTCCGCATTCGCACGGACGAGCGTGGCGCGGACGCCGTTTAACGCGAACCGTCACGATGAACGACTATCTCCTCTCGCTTTTGCTCGGCCTGATTGAAGGCTTGACCGAATTTCTTCCGGTCAGTTCCACCGCTCATTTGCGAATCGCCGAAGCGCTTCTTCATCTCGATTTGCACGACGCCTTTTGGAAAATGTATTCCATCGTGATCCAACTCGGCGCGATTTTGGCGCTGCCGGTCTATTTCTCACACCGCATTGTGAAATTGCTGTCCACCTTCCCGCGTGGAGAGCGCGGAGATCGCACTTTGCTGACGCATCCGCTCTCGCTTGTTCTAATTGCTTTCGTCGTCACCGCGGTGCCGGCGTTTTTGCTCAAAAAACAGATTGGCGAAAATCTAGAGAACTTGTGGGTAATGGCCTGGGCTCTTCTCCTTGGAGGCATCATCATGTGGGTAGTGGACGTCTCCTGCCGGCGCGGCACCACAGCACGGCTCGAGGATGTGTCGCTCCCGCAGGCCGCCTGGATCGGGGCTGCTCAGATCGCGTCCGCCGTTTTCCCCGGGACTTCGCGCTCCATGGCGACGATCGCCGCGGGCCAGGTCGCCGGTCTCACACGCCCCGCCGCGCTCGAGTTTTCTTTTTTTCTCTCGATTCCCACGATGGTGGTTGCGACCGGATTCGATCTCCTGAAAACGGTCCGCCACCACGGCGACGATAACCTCGCTCCCTTGACGATGACGACGCACAACTGGGTTCTTGTCGCGCTGGGCGCGGCAGTATCTTTTGTGGTCGCGCTCGGCGTGGTCGCCTGGTTTATGCACTGGGTGCGGGCGCGTGGCTTCGTTCCCTTCGCCATCTACCGTATCGTCCTGGCGATTTTTCTGCTGACGCTGCTTTGGCGACACCTTATCTAACGATAAATGGCCGAAGAAGATATGCTACCGGATCTGCAGGGTTGTGTCCTCTGCGAAGATGTCCGCCACGAATTTAACGGGATGCAGACTCTCGTCGGTGTGGTCAACATCGTGCCGGCGCCGCAGCTCCCGATCAATTACCTGCGACTTTGCATCTGGACGCGTTGGTGCAGCGGCGCCGGAAAATTCCATCAACGCTCCCGCATTGTCGGGGTGGACGAACAGCAGGTCCTGGCTCAGGCCGAGGTCGATTTCGAGCTGAAAGAGATGGAGGGCCACGCCACCAACGTGCACTACTTCGGCGGGATCCAGTTTCAGCAATTCGGGATGCATCACGTCGAAATTTTTTTGCAGGATGAATTGCGCCTGCGTTTTCCTTTGCCCGTTATTCGCGTCGTGGCGCAATAGGGCGTTTCAGGCGACTCTCTCGGCGCGATGGCGAACACGATTCTCATTGGCGCCCAATGGGGCGACGAAGGCAAAGGCAAGATCATCGATGTCCTCACCTCGGCCGCGCACATCGTCGTCCGCAGCCAGGGCGGCAACAACGCCGGGCATACCGTCATTCATCGTGGCCAGCGTTACATTTTGCACCTGATTCCTTCGGGTATCCTGCGCCGCGGAAAAGTCTGCGTCATTGGGAATGGTGTGGTCATCGATCCGGTCGCGCTCGTAGGGGAAATCGAGGGCTTGCGCGGTCTCGGCGTCAAGATTGAGCGCAATCTCCTTATTAGCGATACCGCGCACCTTGTTCTCCCTTATCACCGGGCCCTGGATGAACAACGCGAGCTGCGCAAAGGCAAGATTGGCACAACCAAGCGCGGCATCGGCCCGGCCTACGGCGACAAGGCTGCGCGGACCGGCCTTCGCATCTCCGACTTGATGCAGCCAGCGCTTTTCTCAAAGAAGCTCGAAGGAAAAGTGCGTGAGAATAACGCCATCCTGAAAGCGCTCGACGCCAAACCGATTTCCTTCCGCGAGGTCAACGAAAGCTATCTCGCCGCCGGCAAAATCCTCGCCCCGTTTGTCGCCAACACCGTGGTCTATCTGCATCGCGCTCTGCAGAAAGGTCGCGAGCTGCTCTTTGAGGGCGCGCAGGGAACGTTCCTCGATCTCGATCATGGCACCTATCCTTATGTCACATCGTCGAACACCACCGCGGGAGGCGCCTGCACCGGTTCGGGGGTTCCGCCGCATCGGATGGATCGCGTCGTCGGCGTGATGAAAGCCTACACCACGAGGGTGGGGGAAGGACCGTTGCCGAGCGAAGATGAGGCGGTCACCCGCATGCTCCACGAGATGGGACGGGAGTTTGGCGCCACCACCGGGCGCGCGCGGCGCTGTGGCTGGTTCGACGCCGTGGCGACGCATTATGCCACGATGATCAATGGCATCGACGAGCTGGTCATCACCAACGTGGATGGACTTGACCGGGTCGACCCGATCCTGGTCTGTGTGGGCTACCGGCTGAACGGGAAACGCCTTACTGTGCCGCCGCACGACTCCGCCCAATGGAATGATTGCGAGCCGATTTATGAAAAGATGGCGGGTTGGAACGAGCCAACCGGCGGCGCGCGCAAATTTTCCGATTTGCCATCAAACGCGCGGGCCTACCTCCGGCGCATCGCGGAACTGACGGGCGCAAAACTAGCCATCGTTAGCGTAGGACCCACCCGGGCCGAAACCATCATGCTCTGATTCCATGGCGGTGAAAACCATCCCCCGGCATGTCGCCATCATCATGGATGGAAACGGCCGCTGGGCGAAACAGCGGGATTTGCCACGGATCAAGGGTCATGAACGCGGGGCGGACGCGGTGCGCCAGTGTGTCGAAGGCTGTGGTGAGCTCGGGATCGATTATTTGACGCTCTACGCCTTTTCCGCGGAGAACTGGCGCCGCCCCAAGACGGAAGTCTTCGCCCTGATGAAGCTGCTCGAACGGTTTCTTAAGGATAAAACACCCGAGCTGCAGGAAAAGAATGTGAAGCTGCAGGCTATCGGTCGTCTGACCGATTTACCTGCCAGCTGCCAGCGACGGCTGCATGATTCGATCGAAAAGACGGCGGGAAACACCGGGCTCACGCTCATCTTGGCCTTGAGCTACGGCGGTCGCCTCGAAATCATTGACGGCATCCGCAGTCTGCTGCATGAGGTCGAGGCTGGGCACATCGATCGTGCCATGATCGACGTCGAGATGTTCAGCAAGCATCTCTACACCCGCTATTATCCCGACCCCGACCTGCTCATTCGCACCTCCGGCGAAATGCGCATCTCGAACTTCCTCCTCTGGCAGCTCTCCTACACCGAGATGTATGTCACACCGAAGCTCTGGCCCGACTTCACCCGCAAGGATTTGCAAGCCGCAGTGGAGGAGTTCGGCAAACGCCAGCGCCGCTACGGCACTGTGTAGATTCTGGGCTCAAGTTTGAATTGTCCTGCGCTCCCGACCGTCATCCCGAGGCGGCGCAGCGCGCCGAGGGACCTCACGCAGGAAGTGAACCGTGCTGGTAAAGGAAAGCGGCGATTGCAGAGGTGAGGTCCCTCGGCGTCTTTGCGCCGCGGGATGACAGATGTCCGAGCTCTCCGCTTGAGTCTGCGTCCGAGTGCAGCGCCTGCGTCGGCGCTCACTATTTACCGCTAGATCAATTCTCCGGCGACGGAATCGGCTAAGAGCTTGCCATGTCTCGTTAGAATCACGCGATCGGCACTGCGCACCAGCAATCCCGCCGCGATCAAATGCTCTGCCGCTCGCGGTTCCGCCAACTCCGCTCGAATCCCTTCGCCGGTGCGCAGTCCAAGGGCGATCCGCTCCCGGAGTTTCGCCTCCGGCGATAAGGTCTCGAGATTGGACGCGAGAGAGATATTGCCTTCCATCCGCCTGGCATATTCGTGATGGTCCGCCACGTTTTGCCAGCGCTGATGCCCGCGGGTGGAGAAAGCGCTCGGCCCCAGCCCCAGGTAATCGGCGCCGCGCCAGTAGGCTCGATTGTGCCGCGAACGAAAACCCGGCCGGGCGTAGTTCGAGATTTCGTAGTGCTCGTAACCGGCGCTTTCCAACCGGCTAATGGTGAACTCGAGCAATTGGGCATCGCTTTCTTCATCCACCACCAATTCCCCGCGTTCAAAGCGGCTGAGGAACTCAGTGTCCTCCTCGTAGGTCAGGCAATAGGTCGAAATGTGTTCCGGTTCCAGCGCGAT
>JBDTXE010000105.1:0-7261 GCA_040006335.1 Verrucomicrobiota bacterium
AGCTGCGCCAGCGGCACGGTCGCAGTGGGTGAAGCCATGCGTTATATCCGCGACGGGTTTGCCGATGTCATTCTCGCGGGCGGGGCGGAATCTCCCTTGAGTCCGCTCACCTTCGGCGCCTTCGCGATTATCAAGACCATGAGCCAATGGAAAGGCGATCCGCATCTTTCCTGCCGGCCGTTCGATCTGAACCGCGATGGTTTTGTCATCGGCGAAGGCGCGGCCTCATTGGTCATCGAAGAACTTGAGCACGCCCGGCAGCGCGGCGCGCACATTTACGCGGAGATTCTTGGCTACAGCCTGAACAACGACGCCTTTCACATGACGACCCCGCTCCCGACGGGCGAATCCTGCATGAGAGCGATGCGCGAAGCTCTGGCCGATGCCGGACTCACCCCGGAGCAAATCGATTACATCAACGCGCACGCAAGTTCCACGCAGCTGAACGATGCGACTGAGACGCTGGCGATTAAACAGGTCTTCGGTGAAACCTCCCGTCGAGTTCCCGTTAGCGGTACAAAAGCCTTTACCGGTCATCCACTCGGGGCCACGGGAGCGATCGAAGCCACCATTTGCGCGCTGGCGCTCGAGCATCAGCGCGTTCCTCCCACGCTCCACCGCGATCATCCGGATGAGAATTGCGATCTCGACATCGTCCCGCATCACGGTCGGTCCGCCAACCTCGACTACGTGATGAGCAATTCCTTCGGCTTCGGCGGGATCAACGCCTGCGTCATTCTGGGAAGGCCGCGCGATTAGTCGCGGGTAGGGTGGGCGTCTCGCCCGCCGGTGATCGCGTCTCGCGATCATGAACTTCCGGTTCTGCTTTCGGGAGAGATCGTTTCGGTAGAGTTCGCCGAAAAATCGACCGGCGAGACGTCCCTCTACTCAAGAAGATCGGGACGATTTTTCTCCGTCTGCATGCGACCCTGCTCTTGGCGCCACGCCGCAATCTCCGCGTGATTTCCACTCAGCAGCACCTCCGGCACTTTCCAGCCGCGGAATTCTGCCGGTCGGGTGTAATGAGGGCCTTCCAGGAGGCCATCCTGGAAGCTGTCATCCTGAGCCGACAGCTCATGACCGAGCACGCCCGGCAAGAGCCGCGTCACGGCGTCCACCACCACGACCGCGGCAATGGCGCCATTGGTCAGGACGTAATCGCCGATGGAAACCTCCCGGTCGATCAAGTGTTCGGTCACACGATGATCGATCCCTTCGTAGTGCCCGCAGACGATGATGAGGTGATTCCGTTGCGCCCAGCTCTTCGCCATCGCCTGGGAGAAGCGCTTACCCTGCGGCGTCATCAGGATCACTAACGAATCGTGAGCGCGAAGCGATTCCACTGCGGCAAAGATCGGTTCCGGCTTCATCACCATCCCCTGCCCGCCGCCAAAGGGGGCATCGTCGACGACGTGATGCTTGTCGCTGGTCCACTCCCGCAGATTGTGCAGGCGCAGCTCCAGCGAGCCGCTGGCCTGCGCCCGTTTCATCATGCTTTCGTGCAACGGAGCGCGACAGATTTCCGGGAAAAGGGTGATGATGTCGACGCGCATCTCCTCGCGCATTCTTCCAGCTTTCAGCCAGCCGGACAACTCCGCGGCATCCCGCAGGCGAATTATTCCACGAGCTCGAGCGTAGCGCGCTGATTATGCCGCGCCGCCGCGCTGGCGAGCAGCGCGCGAATTGCCTGGATGGTCTGGCCGTTGCGTCCGATCACCCGGCCGACATCACTTTGGCGACACCGCAGCTGAAAGACCGTGGTGCGCCCGGAGGGAATTTCGCTCACGACCGCTTCGTCCGGAAATTCAGTGAGCTGACGCAGGACGAACTCGAGAAATTCTCGCATGAGATCATTTGTAGCGGCGGTCTATGACCGTCGCAAAGGGTTTTCGCAGGGCCTGCCCGGCGGACGCGGACCGCTACGAGACTGGGGCTTCCACCGCTGGCTGACTTGTCGAAACCTTCCGGTTCTTCTTGATCAGGCTGCGCACCGTATCCGACGGCTGCGCTCCACGCGCGATCCAGTGGTCGATGCGATCAAGCTTCAGCGTGGAATTGTGATCCGGCTTCTTGGGGTCGTAGGTGCCTACCATTTCCAGAAACTTGCCGTCACGCGGGCTGCGGCTGTCGGCCACCACCACCTTGTAATAAGGCCGGTTCGTGGTGCCTTCTCTACGGAGTCGAATTGAAACTGCCATTTTAAATTAAACGTTTGTGTTTTAAATCCCGAGCCGCCGCTTTCCCACCACGACTCAATTCTGCATTCGCGCCATCTGCGCCATCATTTTTTTCATCTTGCCCGCGTTCTTCATCAGCTTGCGCATCTGGTTGAAACGCTGCAGCAAATCGTTCACTTCGGTCACCGTCCGGCCGCTACCGCGCGCAATGCGTTGCCGCCGCCGCGCATTTAGGATGTCGGGCTGCTTCCGCTCCGCCGGCGTCATCGAGAGCACAATCGCCTCGATCCGCCGCAGCTGCTTTTCATCCACCGAAAGGCCGGGAACGTTACTCATGCCGGGGAGCATGCCAAGGATATTCTCCAGCGGCCCGAGGCGCCGCATCATTTTGAATTGGGCGAGGAAGTCGTCGAAATCGAACTTCGCGGTGCGCAATTTGCGCTCAAGTCGAGCGGCCTCCTCCTCATCGATTGCCTCTGCTGCTTTCTCGACAAGACCCACGATGTCGCCCATCCCTAGAATGCGACCCGCCAGCCGATCCGGCACAAACGGCTCAAACTGATCGAGCTTTTCCCCTACTCCTCCGAACTTGATCGGCCGCTGGGTGACCTCGCGCATGGAGAGAGCCGCCCCGCCGCGGGCATCGCCGTCCAGTTTCGTCAGAACAATCCCGGTGATTTGCAACGCCTCGTTGAAGTGCGTGGCTACGCTGACGGCCTGCTGACCGGTTGCAGCGTCGGCGACGAGCAAGATTTCCGTCGGTTGCAAAAGGTCGCACAGCTTTTTCAGCTCTTCCACGAGCGGTTCGTCGATCTCCTGCCGGCCGGCGGTATCGAAAATTTCGACATCAAACTTGCCCTCGTCAGCGCCAGAGGTCGCCACCGCCGCGCGAGCCGCCCGGAGCACATCTTTTTCACCGGGCTCGGGCGTGAAGACCGGCACGTCAATCTGTCTGCCCAGAGTGACAAGCTGCTCGATCGCGGCCGGTCGCTGCAAATCCATCGCGATCAGGCGCGGCGATTGACCCTGCTTCTTTAACCAGCGAGCCAACTTCGCCGAGGAAGTGGTCTTTCCCGCGCCGTTCAAACCCACCATGAGAATCCGAGCCGGTCGCTCCAGATTAAGCGGCGCGGCATCGCCACCGAGGAGCGCGGTCAGCTCGTCATGGAAAATTTTCACCATCTGCTGGCCCGGCGTGACGCTCCGCAGCACTTCTTCGCCGAGAGCTTTCTCCCTAATTTTGGCAACGAACTTTTTAGCGACCTGAAAATCGACGTCCGCTTCAAGCAACGCGAGCCTCACCTGGCGCAGAGCGTCGTTAATATTGCTCTCGCTGATCGTGCCGTGCCCGCGGAGATCTTTAAAGATATCCTGCAGCCGATCGCCTAATTGGGAAAACATCAGGGTTTGATTTTGGCAGGGCCGGGGCGCTCGCCCCGAAGGCCGGCCTCTATTTTTTCGGCGCGGGAGATTGACTTGCCCCGGGCGCAGCAGCCCCGCCTTCCTCAACTGCAAAAGTCCAACGCGCCGCCACTTTCTTACTGCCGGACTTGGCCTCGACAATCACGGTCACTTTATCACGCAGCTTCTGCGCGACCTGATACGAGACAATGCTCGTCTTGGGATCAAACGTCACCGGAACCAGACCAAGCCCGCTGACGCGCATAATCACACTGCCGGCGTCAATCGTGCCAAACGGCGAAAGATTCGCACTGATCAAGGGGGTAACACTCCTAACCGTCTCGCCGTCGCCGGGCTTGGCGGAGATGTTTGATGGGCCGATTTCCGAGACGGGCGCGCCACCACCTGCTGACGTGGCGATCATCCCAATGGCATCGGCAAAAACTTTCGGCTTGTTCCCCTCGATCAGGTAGCGCCCGATGGAATCATTCGGGGTGCGAAAGGTGATCGGTTGACCATAGACGGTGAACATTGCGTCAAAGCCGGAGCGCATCGCTGTCTCTTTGACCTGTTGATTCCAGAGTCCGTAGGGCACAGCAAAACAATTCACTCGGATACCGAGGCGCTGCTCCAGCAGTTGCTTCGAGCCGCGGATCTCCGCCTCGAGCCATTGCTGATACTCCTGCGGATTGAGGCGCTTCTTGGAGACCTTATCGTAGGGCTTTTTCAGATCCTGGTGGGTGGCAGAATGCCCTTGAATGTCCACACCCGCGTCGCGCATTTCCGCCAGCTGCTCCCACGTCATGGCCTCGCCGCCGCCAAAATTTCCACCGCGGACGCCTTCTGTGTAAATGAAGAGGGTAAGCGGGTAATTGAATTTTTTCAGAATCGGCCACGCCACTTCGTACTGCGATTTCCAGCCATCATCGAAAGTGATGACCGCACTGCGCGGCGGGATGTTTTTCTCACCGCGCTTCCACGCCAGAAGATCCTGCATCGGGATCACGGGAATGCCCCGATCCTTCAGCTCTTGCATTTGCTGCTCAAAAGCCTGCGGAGTGATTTCGGTATCCGGGCGCTTCACCTGGCTCACGAAGCGGTGATACCCGTAAATGATCACTTCCGCGGTCTGATCAATCGCGATTTTCTTCGGCCCGGCCGCCGTAGGACTGGCGCTGGCGGCAGCGGCGGCGGCACTGGTCGAAGTGGCCGCGCTCGGCGTCGGGGTGGCACCTTCCCCAACACGCTGCACTTTGTCGTGCTTTTTGCAGTTCGGGAGGGCGAGGGCGAGAAGGAGTGGAATGAGGGCGGACTTGGTCAGCATATGAAATAAGAAGGTAAACGGCTAAATCCGGTCGCTTGAAAAACAAGCGGTTTCTCGCGTCCGCGGCAGGAAACTTGCGGGTAAAGCAGGTGGGATTTGTCTGCCGGGACCCGATCGATTATTCATGCCAATGCAATCCAGGGGATGGTTCATTCTCGCGCTCAGCGCGACGGCGCTCGCCAGTTGCACCACCGTCCCGCCAGGCGAGAAAAATACTAGCCGGACGTTTACCACCGTGGTGGTGGACGCGGGCCACGGGGGCAAAGATAGCGGCGCTTTTCGACGTTACGGCCCGCCGGAAAAACTCGCGACCCTGGACGTGGCGACCAGGCTCTCGCACAAACTGCGCGAATCGGAAATCAAAACTGTGATGACGCGTGCAGACGATACCTTTATTCCGCTCGACACCCGGGTCGAGATGGAAAACAACGTGCGAAATTCTGTTTTCGTTAGCATCCATTTCAATGACTCGCGCCGCGCCGGAGTCAAAGGCTTTGAAACCTATTACCACTCTTCGGTCGCACTCGATTTGGCCCAGCGTATCCAAGGAAAGCTCGGGACAATCCCGGGAGCAGTGAATCGCGGCGTGCATACGGCCAACTTCCGTGTCCTGCGCAAAGCGCGTTACCCGGCAGTGCTGGTGGAGTGCGGCTACCTCAGCAACCGGAGCGAAGGGCGTGGAGCGCGCACCGCCGGTTATCGTGAGCTGCTGGCCGATAAGATTGCGGAAGCGATCGTGGAGCAGAGGTACGGCGCGGGCGTCTACCGCGCACGCAACGTCCCGAATGTGGCGCAAACGCCCATGCCCAGTCCACCACCGCCGGGCGAAGGTCCCCTCGCTGCACCGCTCCCTTCAAGCGATCGTCCGGGCGCGCCTCCGAGGCATTAGAATTCCTTGCCCCGATTTTCGCGCCCCAGAGCGGCGAGAATGATGAGGGTAAGAAAAACAACCGCCGCCATCGTAGCCAACGCTTTCCCGTAATCGGGCTGACCGCTGGCGGATCGGAAACGTTCTGCCAGCTTCGCTTCCACCACCACCGCATTCGCGGCAAAGAAGTTCCCGAGTTGATAAGCCAGGCCGGGGAATGTCCCGCGAATCGCGCCGGGGGAAAGTTCGTTTAGATGAACCGGGACGATGCCCCACGCTCCCTGCACCATGAACTGCATCAAAAAGCCTCCGAGAAGCAGAAGAGAAAGGCTTGGCGCAAAAGCCCAAAGCGGGATCAGGACGAGCCCTCCCGCCGCCGCGAGGATGATCGCTCGTCGGCGACCGATGCTCTGGGACAGATGCCCGAGGAAAGTTCCGCCGCAGATTGCTCCTATCGCGTAGACGATTCCTACGATCGACTTTTGCGCAACCCCAAGTCCGCGCTGCTTTTCCAGAAAGGTTTGGTAGAGGTCCTGCGTCCCGTGCGACATGTAATTGAATGCCGTCATCAGCAGCACAGCGTAGAGAAAGAGCGGGAGCGAGCGCGCGAAGGTCGCTATTGTTTCACGCGTGAAATTTTTCTCTGGTTTTCGCCAGGAGGGTGATTCGGGAACCTTGGCGCGGATATAGAGGACGAGGAGTGCAGGTAGCGCTCCCACGACGAAAAGGCCACGCCAGCCAAAGTGCGGGAACACGACCCAGTAAACCACGGCAGCGAGGAGATAACCGAAAGCGTAACCCTGCTGCAAAATCCCTGAAAAAAGACCACGCGCTTTGGTCGGCAGTGATTCCATCGCTAGCGACGCCCCCAGTCCCCATTCGCCGCCCATCCCCACACCATAAAGCGCGCGCAAAATAATGAGGGCAGTCAGCGACGGGGCGAATGCGGTGAGCAGCTCCATGACAGAGTAGAAAATAATGTCGATCATGAGCGGAATGCGCCGTCCGTAACGGTCTCCCAAAAGCCCAAAAATGAGCGCACCGACGGGGCGCATCATCAGCGTGAGTGCGATGACCCAGCCGATATCGGAGATCGAGCAGTTGAACTCCCG
This sequence comes from Verrucomicrobiota bacterium, assembly GCA_040006335.1. Taxonomy (GTDB): domain Bacteria; phylum Verrucomicrobiota; class Verrucomicrobiia; order Chthoniobacterales; family UBA10450; genus AV69. The sequence continues at coordinate 6,883 of JBDTXE010000105.1, forward strand.
CGCGAGGGGCGGAATGACGAAGGTGAGAAGGAAAAAATCAAACGCATCCAGTGCCCAGCCAAGGAAGCAGGCCAGAAACGTGGCGCGCTGGGTGCGGTCGAGAGAACGAAAGAGTCGCCACGCTTCCATCGCTCGATCAGAGCGGAGGGACGGATCGTTTGGAAGAAAAGAAGTGCGGCAGGAACGAGCTAATCAGGCTGCGGCTGATTCAGGCCGGCGAGCGGGAGGCGGCGACCAATCTCAGTTCTCGACCCTTGAAATCGGCGAGCTTGAGGACTTGTGCTCTGGCGAACTCTTGAGAGGGAGCTGGCGCTCTCACGACGGGGATGGTTGCGGGGGCGGGATTTGAACCCGCGGCCTTCAGGTTATGAGCCTGACG
>JBDTXE010000106.1:0-7257 GCA_040006335.1 Verrucomicrobiota bacterium
GATGCGGAAGACGTTCTGCAGGAAGTGTTTCTCCAGATCTGGGATAAAGCTTCGATTTTCGACCAGCGCCGCGGGAAAGCACTCACTTGGGCGATGACGCTCACCCGCAATAAAGCGATTGACCGGCTTCGTCGGGTCCAGCGTCGAAACCGATTGCGGGACGACTTGCAAAATGATCTCGGTGATAGCGATGGGACGGTGGAATCTGACTCTTCAGATGAAGCGGCTTCACACGAAACCCAGGCCATGGTGCGGAATGCGGTGATGCAGCTGTCGGACGGTCAACGGCGCGCGATCGAGTTGGCCTATTTCAATGGCATGACTCAGAACGAGGTCGCCCAGAAGCTGGACCAACCGCTCGGGACGGTGAAAGCGCGGATTCGTCGCGGCATGATCAAGCTGCGCGGGATCATCGAGCCACAGCTGTAGGCTCTCGGCGTTGTCCAAGCGCACTCCGGGATGATCGGATCCGGCTAAAACCATTGCTTCGGTGCGAGCGCTAGTCTAGAAATCCGGCATCAGTATTGCCGCCGCAGCAGTTGGAGGCCGCCGGGTGAGACGGTGCGCTTGGAGGCCATTTGGCTGCCGCAAGGCCGTAGGGATGGCTGTGGGCGGAGCGAGGAATTTGAGCGCGTGAGCGATCGCCCATCTGTTCGCGCCGTCGCCAAGTTTTTCTTTGACGGCGACACCAAGTTTTTTCTCAAAGGCGCCACCTACGGCCCCTTTCGGCCGGACTCGGCGGGCGATTATCTGGGGAACGCGGCGCAGGCAGAGCAGGATTTGCAGCAAATGCGGCTGCTCGGCCTCAATGTCGTGCGCGTTTATCATGCGCCGCCGCGCTGGTTTCTCGATGCCTGCGCCGTCGCGGGGTTGCGCGTCCTCGTGACGCTGCCGTGGGCAAAACATATTGAATTTCTCCGCACTCGGGCAACTCGCCTTGAGATTGCCCGGTCAGTGACCGAAGCCATCCAGCGCAACGCCGGTCATCCCGCCATCTTCGGTTACCTGGTCGGAAATGAGATCGCGCCGCAGATGGTGCGCTGGCTCGGCGTCCGTCGCGTCACCGAATTCATCGAAGAACTGATCAGCCGCGGTCGTGCGATCGATCCCGCCCCGCTTTATTCCTACGCCACTTATCCTCCGACGGAATTTCTGCTTCCGCAGAACGTCGACTTCTATTGTTTCAACGTTTATCTGCATGAGCAGAGCGACTTCGAGCGCTATCTGCTCCGTCTGCAAAATCTCACCGAAGAACGGCCGCTCATTCTGGGCGAATTCGGGATGGATACGATTCGCCACACGGAAGAAGAGCAGGCCAGGATGCTGAGCTGGCATGTGGACAGCGTGGTTCGCTGCGGCCTGGCCGGAACGATCTTCTTCGCCTGGACCGATGAATGGTTCACCGGGGAGCAGGAGATCACGGACTGGGCTTTCGGGCTCGTCACCCGCGAGCGAACGCCGAAGCAATCGTTCTTCGCCTTGCGCGAAAAGCTCGGCGGCGAAGCGGTCCCCCACCTTCCTCTTCCGCAAACACCTTTCGTTTCAGTTATCGTCTGCTCGTATAACGGCGGTGCCACTTTGCGCGCTTGCTTGGATTCGTTAGGGAAGCTGAACTATCCCCGCTACGAAGTGATCCTGGTGGACGACGGTTCCACCGACAACACGGCGAAGATTTCCGCCGAGTTCGCGCATGTGCGCTACCTCCATCAGTCAAATCACGGACTGAGCGTCGCGCGCAACACCGGCGCGGCCGCGGCCCAGGGCGAAGTTTTCGCTTATACCGACTCGGACTGCATGGCGGACGCGGACTGGCTCTACTACCTGATCGGCACGCTGACGAGTGGTCCCTACGCCGGAGTGGGCGGTCCTAATGTCCCACCGCCGGCACGCAACTGGATCCAAGCGTGCGTCGCGGCCGCCCCGGGAGGGCCCACTCACGTGCTCCTCACCGATACGATCGCGGAACATATCCCCGGTTGTAACATGGCCTACTGGCGCTGGGCCTTTGAGAATGTCGGCGGATTCGATCCGGAATACCGCAAGGCAGGCGACGACGTCGATTTTTGCTGGCGTCTGCAGCAGGCCGGCGGAGTGATCGCGTTCAATCCCACCGCCGTGGTTTGGCATCATCGCCGCTTTACCCTGAAAGCCTTTCGCGCTCAGCAGGAGGGATATGGTGAGGCGGAATCGATGTTGCGTTTCAAGCATTTGATCTTTTTTGGCCCAACCGGCACGGCGAAGTGGCGTGGTCAGATCTACGGCACGCCTCGCTTCAGCTGGTTCCTGAATCGGCCGGTGATTTATCACGGCATTTTTGGCGACGGCTTTTTTCAGTCGATCTATCCGTCGCCGCAATCGGAGATCGCGGCCTACCTCAGCAGCATTGAATGGTTTGCCTTGACCATCTTCCTCTTCGGGCTCGGCGTTTTTCTCCCGGCCTGGCGCATTCTCCCTTACCTCATGCTTGGCGGCACGCTGTGCGTCGCACTTTCCTACATGGTTCGGGCGAGAATCGAACCTCGTTTCGACACCGTCCCGGCGCGGTTGCTGGTGATGCTCCTGGCGTTTGCCCAACCGCTGGTGCGGGGGTGGTCGCGCTATTTCACCTGGCTGCATTTTAAACGCACGCCGCGCTCGGTTATTGCCTCACACGAAAAATTGCCCGAGCGGGTGCGGGGCCATCCCGGTCGACGTGTTTACTGGAGTGACGAAGGCCGCGACCGACAGGGACTGTTGCACGAGATTTTCGCGCTGCTTGAGGCCGAGAACTGGCGTTTCTCCACTGATACCGGTTGGCAGGAATGGGATATCCAGATCTACGGAAACTTCTGGTGGAGTGTGACGCTACACAGTGTGACGGAATATCACGGCGGCACGAGATGCCTGACGCGGGTGGGACTGCACGACCGCCTGGTGCCGACTACCGTGGTCCTGAATCTAATTATCGTTAGCCTGCTCATCTACTATTGCCTGAACACCGGCCATTTTCACGGATCGCTGGCCGTGGCCTACGGCTTGTTTGTCGCTTTTCTTCTCTTCCGCGCGCGACGCCTGAAAGCGCGAGTGGCGGAACTGGTGGATGTGGCTGCTTTGCGCGCGCAGATGATGCCGCTCGACTCCGGGTCGCCTCTCCCGCGCAAACCTGAATCCGCCAGGGCGGCAACTGCCCTGTGAGAGCGCGATTCCTTCTCGCGCTTGCGGCCGAGCTTCTTCTCTTCGCCGCGCTCAATCTTTTTGATGACTGGACGCTCGAGATCATGCCGATCAAATTCGTGGGGGTCGCTCTTCTGGCCGGCCTGGCCTACCTCCTGGCGGCCTCGGAGTTCGTCCACTGGCGAGGTGGAGCTGTTTGGATTTTCTGGGGAGCGACGATCGCACTCCGGCTCCTCGCCCTCCCGCTGGCGCCGGCGGATGAAACTTGGCGATACCAAGCCGATGGCGTGATCCAGCGCGCGGGCTTCGATCCTTACGCGGTCGCTCCGGGTGATGATCGAGTGACGCAGCGTATTCCGGAACGCGCGCGCGTTCCCGAAGCCGATCGGCCGAGTGCTTTCGCGCCGGGGGCGGAGATCCTTTTCCGGGGATTACGCGGCGGAAGTTTTGTCGGCAAACTTTGGTTCGCGGCGGCCGAATTGCTGGCCATCGGCGTACTTCTCCGTTTCGTGGATCTCAAGACGGCCGCCTGGCTCGCGTGGAATCCGCTTCTCGCCTACAGTTTCGCCGGGGCCGGCCATTTTGAGAGCGTGGTCCTGCTCGCAATTGTTGCGCTGCTTCTCTGTCTGGTGCGCATGCAGCAGGAGGAAGGAAAGACCCGACTCTATGCTTTCGGCGCCGCCGTTGCGCTGGGGGTAGCTGTCTCTCTTCGACCTGTTTGCCTCGTCCTCCTTCTGCCCACGATCTTTGCCTTACGACGCCGCGCCTGGACACTGGCGCTGGGGGCGGTCGTTCCGATTTTCTGCGCGCTTCCGTTTCCCCGGTGGCCACATGGGTTCTACAATTTGTTAGGCGATTTTCCCAAGCTGACTCGCCTGAACGATCTCTTCTGGTGGCTCATTGAGGAAACGCTCGTGGCCAATCGGCATGAACGATTTTTTCGCTACGACGCTGTGATCGTGATTGTTGCCACGCTGGTGGGCCTAGCCTGGTGGCGTCACTGGCAGCGGAGCTTCCTCTGGTGCCTGGCGGTCGTGGTGATTCTCACGCCAGTGCTGCATCCGTGGTATCTCGCCTGGATTTTGCCCGTGGCGACCTGGCGGCGCGCCTTTGCCTGGCACTTTCTCTCGGTCACTATTTTTGCCTATTACCTCTTCTACAACGAGCGGCTCTTCGCCCTGCCCTGGCACGCGGAGCCGTGGTTGCGGGGAATGATTCTGCTCCCAGTGCTGATCGTGCTGGGCATGCTGGCGCTCCGCCGCGAGGAAGCGCCGGCGGAAATTAACGAAGCATAGACTCCAGCGCGCTCGCAAAATCCAACGGCAACGGCGCCTCGCACTGCACCCGTGCCTCCGTCCGCGGATGATCGAATCCCAGTTTCCAGGCGTGGAGCATTTGCCGGGGGTAGTCGCCGGCGCGGCGTCCGGCGTAAACGCGATCGCCGAGAACGGGGTGACCGAGATGTTGAAGATGGACACGGATCTGATGGGTCCGGCCGCTGTGCAGTCGGCATTCGACCAGGCTCGCTTCGGGGCCGCTCTGCCGCACGCGATAATCGGTCCGGGCGGCCCGGCCTCTTTGGTCGACCGTCATCCGCTGGCGATGGACGCGGTGACGCGCGATGCCGGTCTCGATGATTCCAGCGGAGAGTTTGGGTTTGCCCGCGATTAACGCCAGATAGATTTTTTCCACCGTGCGGTCGGCAAACTGACGCGCCAGGTGCCGGTGGGCCACGTCATTCTTGGCCACCACCAGGCATCCGCTCGTCTCCTTGTCGAGGCGGTGGACAATTCCCGGCCGTTCCGTTCCGCCAATACCAGAGAGATCGCGGCAGTGGGCCAGGAGCGCGTTCACCAAAGTGCCGCTGGTCCGGCCGGCGCCGGGATGAACCGAGATGCCCGCGGCCTTATCGAGCACGAGCAGGTCTTGATCTTCGTAGAGGACCGAGAGCGCGATTATTTCCGGTAACAGCTCGCTTTTCGTTAGCGCTGGTTCCTCAAGGGAGACGTGATCGCCCGTCCGGACCTGGTCGCGGGCCCGGGGCGGCAGGTTATTGTGAAGTACCGCTCCCTGTTTAATCAGGCTCTGCAGGCGCGACCGCGAAAGGGTCGGCACTTTACTCGCGAGGAAAAGGTCGAGCCGCTGCCGCGCCTCTTCCGCGGCGACGACGAAATGACGCGAAAGTGGCGGGGTCATTGCGAGAAGGTGTTTCTGGATGTTACTATCGATCACATGGGCGACGCGAACACGATCTCGTGTCCGGCGTGCGCGGCCGAGTTGGACACGCACGACGCGGAACCGCTCGCTCGCGTTACCTGCCCAAATTGCGGGGAGCGGGTGCGGGCGCCGCGCTCGTTCGATCACTTCGAGCTGGAAGAGACGCTTGGCACCGGGGGAATGGGCACCGTTTATAAAGCGCGGGACACGCGGCTGGAGCGTCATGTCGCCCTGAAGCTCCTGCGCAAGGAACTCGGCGCTCACCCTGAGCACACTCGTCAGCTACAACAGGAAGCGAAGATCACCGCGCTGATAAATCACCCCAACGTGGTCCAAGTCTTCTCGCTGGGGAACGATCATAACCAATTTTACCTCGTGATGGAACTGGTCGAGCACGGCAGCCTGGATGACCTCATCGAAGAGCAGCGGCAAATCCCGGAGGCGCGGGCGTTGCAGACGGGAATCGAAGTGGCGAAAGGGTTGCGCGCTGCCTACCAGAAGGGTTTGATCCATCGCGATGTGAAGCCCGCCAATATCCTTTTCGGGAGCGGGGGCACGGCGAAAATTACGGACTTTGGTCTGGCGGGAATCTCAGAACCGCAGGGTTCGGCCAAAGGTGAAATCTGGGGCACTCCCTATTACGTCGCGCCGGAGCGGCTGAACAACGCGCCCGATGATTTCCGTGGCGACATTTACAGCCTGGGAGCCAGTCTCTTCCACGCCCTGGCCGGCCAGCCGCCCTTTGAAGGCACCACTAATTCCGCCACGCAGCTGCGGGTGTTGAAGGATCACCCGTTGCAGCTGGAAAGAATTGCGCAGGACGTCTCGCCCGCCACCGCCCGGACGATAGGACGAATGATCGCGGCCGATCCGCAGGCCCGCTTTGGATCGTACGATGACGTCATCGATGCCTTGGAAAAAGCGCACGAAGCGCTGACGCGGCCGCCTCGAGACCGCGGGGGGAAGAAAACCTGGATCCTGGCGACAGCGGCCAGCCTCGCTGCCGCTGCCGCGGTCACCTGGTATTTGCACCGCCCAACGCCCCCTGCTTCTGCCACAGGCTCGGCTGCAACTACGGCCACCTCTTCGCCCGCACGGCTTTCTGCGTTCGCGGAGGCCCGTCGCATGGTGCTGACAGGACGTTACCCCGAGGCGATCGCCGCTTTCAATCGGCTGGCCTCGGAGAACCAGGGGAGGCATCCGCTTTACGATTGGGCCAGGCTCAACCAGGCGCTGGCCGCATTGCTGGGGAAGGAGCCGGCGCAAATGCGTCGAGCTCTCACCGAAGTGGAGAAGAGCAGTCACATAGACTTTTCCGATCCCGGGCTGGCGGCGCTTCTGATTGAAACGGCGAAACGGGGTAATACTCGCAGCACGATCGAGCTGGCCGATGTTCCGGCCCAAAGCGATCGATCGTTTCCGTTGCTTTTTTTGGGCCTGGTTGACGTCGACCTTGGCCGTTTTCACGATGCCGCGACGCTCTTGGAGGCCTCTCTCCAGGCGATGAAGTCGACGACAGGCGAGGCCACGTGGGCCGCCGATTATCAGCCGATTGCGCAGAAGTATTTGGAGGATATTCACTCGTTCCTCGCGTGGCGCGATCAGTACGCGCAGGCCAAGACAGCAGCGCAAGTCAGAGCCGCGCTCGAGAGTGTTCGACAGCTCACCCCTGGACTGGAGAAAGGCACGGCCATGTCACGCGAAGCCGCGCTGGGGGAGCGGACCCTGGCCAATCAGTTAGGAAGGAGCGGGGCCGCGCGCAACAAACCGAAGGAGGAGAGAGGGCAAGCGCAGAATAGCTCGCAGGAACAGCCGAAGTGGGATGCCGCGCGTGAGAGCTTCCGGCGCCACGCGGCGATCTATGATTTTGCCGGTGCCAGCGATGCG
>JBDTXE010000107.1:0-7195 GCA_040006335.1 Verrucomicrobiota bacterium
ATGTGCTGACGCAGTTCAACAGCATGTCGCTGCATCGCCACATCCAGGCGAGCTATAAGTTCGACAACTTTTCACGCAGTTTCGTCGAGATCCTGGCGGCGCAACAAACGCCGGAGGGTTCCCAATGGTATCAGGGGACCGCGGATGCCGTTCGTCAGAACATGCGTTACTTCCTCGAGCGCCCGTTCGATTACTTCGTCATCCTGAGCGGCGATCAGCTTTACCGGATGGACTTTCGCTCCCTCCTGCATCAGCACATTCAATCCGGCGCTGAGATTACCCTCGCGACGAAACCGGTGCAGCGGGCGCAGGCTTCGGATTTCGGGATCATGTTAAGCGACGGCAACCGCCGTATTACGCGGTTCGTGGAAAAGCCGAAAGATGCCGCTGCACTCGAGCAGCTTCGGATGACGCCGGAGCTCCTGGCCAGCGTTGGGCGCAAGACCGACGAAGAACTCTTCCAGGCCTCAATGGGTATTTACATTTTCAATCGAGAAGTCCTGGTCAGTTGTCTCGAGAACGAGCTGGTGGATTTCGGCAAACACGTGATTCCGGCTGCAATCGATGCGCGCAAGGTCAGCGCGTATATTTTCGATGGCTATTGGGAAGACATCGGAACGATTCGCGCGTTTTACGAGGCAAATCTGGACCTGACCGATATCATCCCAGAATATAGTTTCTTCGAATCGCAGAGCCCGATTTATACCCATCCGCGCTTCCTTCCCGGAAGCAAAATCAATGGCGCCACGCTCCGGCAGGCGATTATCTCCGACGGCTGCATAATTTCTGACGCGCATCTAGAGCGTTGCGTGGTGGGAGTGCGCAGCATTATTCAGGTCGGCGCGACCATTCGCAGCAGCGTGGTGATGGGCGCCGACTATTACGAGACTAGCCTTCCGACCGGGGGCGTTCCGATAGGCATCGGAAAGAACTGCGTGATTGATCGCGCCATCATCGATAAGAACGCCCGGATCGCCGATGGAGTGGTCATCACCCCGGAGGGCAAGCCGGAAAATTTCGATGCGCCCAATTACTATATTCGCGATGGAATCGTAGTAATCCCGAAGGATGCTACTATCCCGCTCGGGGCATGGATTTAGGCGCGACGATGTCCGCGAAATTACGGCACTAACCCGCCTTAGTGCGGCAGATCGCTCAGGCCTGCGAACTGGCCTCCGCCCTGCTCCCATTTTTCCTGCTTATTCCACGGGATGGCAGACTCCCTTTTGGCGTCGGGGTCATCAACCAGGGCAACTTCTTTTTGCGTCGCACAGCCTCCGAGGCACGAAATGCTAACGATAAGCAGCAAAGCTGCTCTGAGTTTAGGAATTCGAGCCAGCATAAATGACAGTGTCTCCGGGTTGCACCTGCACGCCGCGCGCAAGGCTATTGCCAAGAATGTCGCCGATGGCAGTGGCCGGTTCAACGGAAGATATGCGAATTTTTCCGATGAGGGCGCCGTCCCGTAAAACAAGCATTTCTGCGTTCGCTTCGAGCCCCTGCCGATGGCCAAGATTGAGAACGACGAAGTTGTAGGCGTCGTTCACGGCCAGGACGGTTCCGCGCACTGAGCTGTGGAAAGCCGGCGCGACAGCGCGTTTGACCGCGACCTGCGGGCCACCCGCGTCCACCCGCTGCGGCCCTCTCGTCCGCTCGGAGATGAATGCCTTCTCGCTCTCGGCGCTCTCGAGCTGTTTCCGCGCGTCTTCGAGCTGGGCTTGTAACTCAGTTGAGGAAGGAGCGCCCGGATTGGGGCTGGACGGGCTTTTGGAGAGCTCGTCGATCCGTTTCTGCATCTCGGAAATTTGCGCTTCGTTGGCTTGCAGTTTTGCCTGGAGATCAGATTTCTCGGTCTGGCTTTTAATCAGTTCCTCTTCCGCGCTGGCGATATGGCTCTCGTTCTCCGGCGCCTTGGGAGTTTGTGCCGTCACGATTGTTGTTACACGTGGTTTGGCGGTTTTTTCGAGAGGAGCCCGCTGACGTTGCGCCGCATCTCTCTCCGCCGTTGCTCGTCCTACGTCGGCGCGAAGGTTTTTGACCTTTGACCCGTTGAGCACGCCTAGAACGGCCGAGCCCAAGAGCAGGAAAGCTGAGAGAGCGATGAGTGTCTTGGGCGAGTTCACAGAGGGGCGGGAGAGATTTTTACAGGATCGGCTGGGCTTTGATCAAGCCGAAACCTTTGCCTGCCAGACGTTGCGCGGCTCCCGTGCGCGGGTATACGTGCGCCATGGGTCAGCAACATCGAGTTCGCACCAAACGAAAGCGCCGCACGGCGTATCTCCACCGCAAGAAAGCCAAGAGCAAGGCGCCACGACGTGAGTCGCCTCGCTCCCGGGCACGTAAGACGGCCGCGCCCGCGGCTTAACGGCCGCGCCATGCGCGCCCGCTATCTCATCGTCGATGGCCATAGCGCGATTTTTGGCTGGCCCGAGATGGAGCGGTTGCATACTCGACGCTCCTCCCTTGCGCGCGACGCGCTGGTGCGGAGGCTGCGGGATTATCAGGATTACACCGGCATCCGCACGGTGGTAGTTTTCGACGGCAAAGGCTCTGTCGCCAGCGACCAATCGGAGCCACACGGCGTCCAGGTATTTTACTCTCGTTCCGGCCAGACGGCCGACACGATCATCGAGCGCCTGGCGAGTAGATACGCGGAGAAATTTGAGCTCGTCGTCGCGACTTCGGATCGCCTCGAACAGGAAACCGTGAGTGCCTGTGGAGCCGACTGGATTACCATCGAAACTCTGCGGGCAATTCTGAAGGAAGCTCTGCCTGCGTAAGCCGTGCTCAGGCGACGGCGACGACACTCTCGGGCGAGAGCGCCCGACGAGGATTTTCGCGGGGGGCGACGCGGCGCATGAAATCGAAAAAAAGCTTCGTCGTGGTGCACGAGGGACAGATGCCAATGGCGCCTTCCCACATCTCGTCCGAGAAAATCCCGGGGATGTTTTCCAGCAGGATATCGGTCGCGCTCTCGTGCACGTCCCACATCCAGCCCGCGGCCGGGGGGGCGGCGCCTTCGTAGGACGTGCCGACCATCGGCAAAAACGGACTCATGATCGGCCAGATTCCCTCCTGGGATAGATGCTCGATCCCAGCAAGGAGAGACTCCTTCGGCTCCAGTCCGACCACGAAGGAGCTCAGAGTTCTCCCGGGCTGAAAAATATCGCGCGCTTCCAAAAGCGCCTCCAGCCAGCGCTCGCGGCCAACCCGCCTCTGTTTACCCGGGCAAATTTGAGCAAATAAATCAGCGTCCCAGACCTCGAGATTGAATGCCACTGCGTCGACTCCGAGTTCCGCGAGCCGCTCGATTTCCGCACGCCGCAGCGGGGCGGTGATGGCGGCGACGATCGGAATGCGCCTTTCAGCCAGCAACGGCTGGAGTTTCTCTAAAATAGCTGGCAGGTGACCGAGACCATCGTCTCTGGCCGCGCCTGCCGTGATCGCGAGATGGCTGCAAACCGAATCGACGATTACGGCTTCTCGATAGACGTCGTAGAAGTCTTCGGCCTTCTTCACCGTCACCACGTGATCCCGGTTGCGCAGGCGGGCCGGCACGATGTTGCAGAATTTGCACTGTTCGCCGGTGGCAAAATAGTTACAGGCGTTGTCGTAGCATAGTCGCAACCCGCAATCGCCGCGGACGGATGCCACCTTCTTCATCGGCACTCCGCTGCGTGTTTGTTTTTCGTAAAAATCCGGGCGATTTGCCCAGCGGACTTCGCAAAGCTCTTTGCCCCGCTGCAGGAGTGCGATGCGATCTCCCTGTTTGATCACCTCGTAGCTCGAGTCAGGGTTATAGCGGACGTCGACATACAAATCGTATGGGAGCAACATGTCGTTCGGGAGCGGCCTCGTCCCGTCCCCGGTGGTCGGATGAGCCACCGGCGTCATCTCGAAGACCCAGAATGTTTTCTCGAGACCGCCGAGGCCCACGGTGGTGAGGGCGTCGTCGCTGATGGTGAGGCCGCCGAGGAGAAGGTCGGTTTTAAGCCGAATGGCCTGATCCAGGGTCATGCGACCACGACTTCGGGTTTCCGCTGACCATCGCGTTGCTTTTTAGGTTTAACGCCAACTCCGCCATGAGGATGATGAAGGCCCGCCCGGTCGCGCAAAAGATCGTAGACGAAGCCTCCCGTGAAACACTCCGGACAAATGGGGGATTGCTCACCCCAATATTCAGAGGTCGTAAGAAACGGAAGCTTTTCCGCCATGATTGCCGCCGCCTGGCTCGTCGTTTCCATCATCCATTTAAACGTGGGTGGCCGGAAACCCTCGAATTGGCTTCCTGTCTCAGGACTGAAAGGCACTACAATCGGGACGATACCTCGATCGCACAACCAGTTTACCCCCTCCAGCATCGTCTTGCGCGGCTCGAGACCGGCAATGAGAGCGCTAAAGACGCGGCCGGTGCCAAAACAACGCACCGCTTCCACGAGCGACTCCTCCCATAGTTCTCGCCCGATGTTTTTCTCCTTGCCCGGCACGATCGCTTTCCAATAGCCGCGATCGAAGACCTCGAAATTGAAAGCGACCGAGTGAGCGCCCAGGTCATGCAAAAGTCCGACGTCGCTGATGTTTTTCGTAGGCGAAATCGTCAACAGCATGCGCGTGCCTACATCGCCGGAAGCAGCGGGGAAACGCTGCGCCAATTCTTCCAAAATTTCCGCAGTTTCACCAAGCGGACGCTTCGGATGCGGGGTTCCCCGCGTCAGGATCAATCTGGGACTGGGATGGTGCTCGCGCGCGGTCGCGACCACGTCAGCAATCTCCTTCGCGCTCTTCCGCGCGTGAGTGATGCTTTCTTCCGGATAAAAATCCTGAGCCGGCGTGAGATTGCAGAAGCGGCACTCCTGCTTGTCGCGGAAGTAATCGCAGTAATAGTTCCAGGTGAAATTCAGGTTACAGGAACCGTTGTAGACCACGATCTTCTCGAAAGGGGTCCCGTCACTGGCAGTCTGCGAAGCAAAAGCAGGAAGCGAGACAAACTCGACCACCACCAGATTGCGACTGAGTCGGTCTTGGACGACTAGCTCGCTCTCGATGATCCGCAGACGGAAATTCGCTTCCGGATTCTCGCGAATCTGGCAATGAATTTCATGCGGCAGCCGCAACTCGGCTGGCAGAAAGTGACGGGCTCGCTCCTCCGACCAGTTTTGAGCGTGATGCAAATCTTGCCGCAACTCGGTCAGCCGCAGGCCATTGATCAAAAGATCGCACTTGAGGCTGATGGCTTCGTGTCTGGTCATGACCACGGGCCGCCGACGAACTCGGCGAACGGCAACGATATTATAGCGCCCAATGGTGGCGTTGCGGGAGAGCGCTCTGCCACGAGAGCGGGCGCTAAAAACCGATTCTTACCAATTGCCCGAGGGCGGAAAGATCGAATGAGACTTTTCATTCGCCTCATCCCAACTCCCGGCTGGCGGGAAAATCGAATGGGATTTTTCTGAGCTGGTTTCCCAGGATCCCGCAGGCGGGAAAATGCTGTGAGATTTTTCGCTACTCTCTTCCCAGGACCCCGCCGGAGGAAAAATAGTGTGAGACTGTTCTTTTACTTTATCCATTTGTCAGATCTCCAAGTCGGAATTTAGCCGCAGGTCGGCTCATTTGCCGTATCGCCAAGGTAGGAATGTGTCTCGCCGACGGCAAGCGAAAACCACTTTTGATTTTATCGGCCGACCGCGATTGTCGTCCGGAAAACTACCGCCCTAGCGAGGCTCAACCCCAACTTTATTCTCGAGTTTTTTCACCCGTTCGAAAAAATCCCCCAGACGGCGCACCCACGCGGTATACAACTTCGCCTCTTTCAACGGGACCGCTGGTGTAAGCCACCACACACCGCCATGCACGCTTTTTCCCAGCCCGGCCTGGGCGCCGATCGCAGTGCCGTCGCCGATTTCGATATGACCGATAATTCCTGCCTGGCCGCCAATCAGCACTCGCTGCCCGATGCGCACGCTGCCGGCGACGCCGGTCTGCGCGGCAATCACGGTGTGCCGGCCGACCACCACGTTGTGCGCGATCTGCACTAAATTATCGATTTTCGCGCCTTGCTGAATCCAGGTGCGGCCAAAGCGGGCCCGGTCGATGGTGGTGTTCGCTCCGATTTCCACGTCGTCATCAATCTGAACGATGCCAATCTGCGGTAGTTTTTTTTGCTCTGTGTCGGTCATTTCGAAACCGAAGCCGTCCGCGCCGATGACTACGCCGCTATGCAAGATCACTCGATCGCCGATACGGCAATGTTCCCGCACTGTCACCCTCGGATAAATGAGACACGCCGTCCCCACCACCACGTTGTGACCGAGGTAAGATCCAGCGCCGATCACCGAATCGTCGCCAACTTTCGCGCCGGGTTCGATGACGGCGTGCGGTTGAATTGAGACCCGCGCTCCCAGTTGTGCCGTCGCATCGATTACGGCGGTAGGATGAATGCCCGACGCATACTTCACCGGCGGTGGAGCATATTGCCGGACGATCTGTTCAAAGGCTTGCGCCGGATTCGGAACGCGAATCACCGCCGGTGTGATTTGTTCGGAAAAATCAGCAGGGACGAAAACTGCCGCGGCGGCGGTCTGGCGTAGTTGCGGGAGGTAGCGCGGTAGATAAAAAAATGAGATCTCGCCCTGCGTGGCCTCGACCAGCGAAGCGGCGCCGGAAATCGCAGTCTCCGGGCTTCCGCCTGCGAGTTCGCCGCCGGTAGCGCGCGCAATTTCTCCCAGGTTTAACTTCACTCACCTGTTATCGCTGCGCCCCGCGCCGCTGGCAATAGCGCCGATGCGCCGCTTCCCGTGCGCTCGACTATCTCATTCCAATTTCCGGTTTCCCGCAGGACGCGATCTTCGCGAAAAAATCAGCGCTAGAAAGTTGCTAGCCGACCGGACTAACTTGCTTGGACGCTCGCGCGCACCGCGTCGAGCTGCCCCGCCGAACCGAGCTTTTCGTTCTTATGCGCGATAAAGTCGGCATATTCTTTCACGAAAACCTTACCCGGATCGCGGAAATCGAATTTCTCGGGATGATCGCGAAAGAATTCGCGATGAACACGTGTCCAAACCAGCCGGCCATCAGTGTCGATATTGACCTTGGTCACACCCAACCTGGCGGCCGGAAGGTACTCTTCTTCATTCACTCCGCGCGCGGAAGGATCGAGTTTGCCGCCGGCGGCATTGATGTGCTGCACTTCCGAAAC
>JBDTXE010000108.1:0-7185 GCA_040006335.1 Verrucomicrobiota bacterium
TGAGCGAACGGAGTTCCCGGGTAGGGTGGGCGTCCCGCTCGCCGGCGAAAGCGTCTCGCTTTCGCGAACTTTTCGATGTCCAATCGGTGACCTCGGTCAAAGATTGTTTCGGCGGGACGCCGAAACCGGCGGGCGAGACGCCCACCCTACCCGGAACCACCGATCCCATGCCCACCGCCGAGGCGTCATGAAGAAATTCGTCCAGCTTTCCCGAGAACATCAGTTGGCCGCCGCGCTCACCGCGGCCCGGCCCGATGTCGATGAGATTATCCGCCGCGCGGATGATCTGCTCTTCGTGCTCGACCACCAGCAGCGTGTTCCCTTTGTCGCGCAGATCGCGCATGACCTGGATCAGCCGGCCGACATCGCGCGGATGCAGCCCTACACTCGGCTCGTCCATGACGAAGAGGGTGTTGACCAGCGATGCGCCGAGACAGGTCGTCAGGTTTACTCGTTGCACTTCGCCGCCGCTGAGCGTGCGGGTGGAACGGTCGAGCGTGAGATAACCGAGGCCGACCTGAGAGAGGTAACGCAGCCGCGCACAAATTTCGTCACGCAACATTTTGGCGGTGGCATCGCCTGGCGCGAGCGCGATCTCCCGCAGGCAGGCGTGTGCCTCCGAAATCGCCAGGGCCTGAAATTCCGGCAACGTCCGTGTGGCGCAACTTTGCGAGTTGCCTTCGCTCGCAAGTTGAAGACTTGCGCCACAAATTTTGTAGTTCAGCGCATCAGGTTTGAAACGCGTCCCATGACAACTCGGACATTCGGTGTAAGCGCGGTAGCGGCTGAGTAACACGCGCACGTGCATTTTGTAAGTGTTGCCTTCGAGCCAGCGGAAGAAGCCGCGGACGCCGTACCAACGATCGCTCTCGTAATCGTCATCGCGGTAACTTTCTCCGCGCTCGCGTGCGGCCACGACGGATTTCTCGCCGTTGATGACGAAACTCTGATCGTGTGGCGGCAGCTCTTCGAAGGGCACATTAATGTCGACCTCCTCCCGCGCGCAGGCTCGGAGCAAATCCTTCTGCGATTCACCAAACTCCTGACCGCGAAAAACGCGCACCGCCCCTTGCTTGATCGAAAGCGAGTGATCGGGAATCGCCTTGCTCAAATCGATCGCGATGGTGCGGCCGAAGCCGCGACATTCCGGACAGGCGCCCAGTGGATTATTGAAACTGAAAAGGCCGGGCGTGGGCGGACGAATATCGAGATCGCAGTGGGCACAGTGCCAGCCGGAAGAGAAAGGATGCTCCGCGCCGGTCTCGACTGCGATGACGTTCAGTCGATCTTTTCCAAAACGCAGTGCGGTTTCCAGCGCTTCCGTTAGCCGCGCGCGACTTTCCGGAAGAAGGGCCATGCGATCCTGGATCACCTGGACGCGCGCGCCCAGCCGCTCGAATTTCGTCTCGCCATCCACCCGCACGATGGCGCCGTTGAGCCAGACGCGGAGGTAGCCTTGCTGTTGCAGGAACTCAAAAAATTCAAGTGGTTTGGTTTTCTCCGGGACGGCGACCCAAAAGGTGATGAGAATGGCCGGCGGGGACGGGGCATTCTGGGAAGCGCGCGCGCCTGGCATGCCGGGGGAGAATTGGCCTCTCGAAGTCGCTCCGTTGGCCACGCCGTTTCGGACACCGCGCGGCCTGCTGATTTCGCCCGGGCTCACCGAGACGGCGGTCTCCACCTTGGCGCTGGCGAACCGCGCGAAGATTTCATCAGCAATCGACTTCGCCGTTTCCGGACGAATCTCGCGGCTGCAGCTCGGGCAAAACGCGCGCGCCATGCGCGGCCAGAGCAATTTTAAATAGTCATTGATCTCGGTCATCGTTCCCACGGTCGAGCGAGACGATTTCACCGGGTTGGCTTGCTCGATCGCGATGGCGGGCGGAATGCCGCGGATCTCATCCACCCGTGGCTTGTCCATCCGGTCGAGAAATTGCCGCATGTAAGGGCTGAAAGTCTCGACGTAACGCCGCTGGCCTTCCGCGTAGATGGTGTCGAAGGCGAGTGATGATTTGCCGCTACCGCTCGGGCCGGTGATGACGGTCAATTCACCGAGCTGAAGATCCAGATCGACGCCTTTAAGATTGTTCTGGCGGGCGCCGCGAATGGCCACGCAACCGCGCTCTGCCGGCGCAGTCACGCACGGTTTTTCGGCCTTCTTTCGCGCGTCCTTCGAACCCATCGGTGATTATCGTTTCGCGCCAACCCGAGCGCAAACCAGAGCATCGGAATGTCGGTTTTTTTCGCGTCTCGCGGAAACGATCTTGGGGGAATGAGTGGTGCGGCGCCAAAAAGCGAATCGCTGGAAAAGCCAAAGTTCACGAAGGCGAGACGCGTTCGCCGGCGGGCAAGACGCCAACCCTACCCGGGAATTCAACGCCGCAATCCGGCGCGCGACCCTGCCGCTACTCGAACTTTTTCGCCAGATCCTCGCGCTGTTTCTGCAATTCGCCGGGAACCACGCCACCTAACGAATCGTAAAACTCCTTCTGCCCGGCGACTTCTTTTTTCCAATCCTCCGGCTTGACGCTGAGTAGCTCTGTCATCTGCGCGGAGGAGACACCCTCCAACTCGGCCAGATCGAGATCCTCTGCGCGCGGCAGATGACCGATCGGCGATGCGCTCGCGCCGCCTCGTTCTTCGCAACGAGCGATGATCCACTGCAGGACCCGCATATTGTCGCCGAAACCGGGCCAAAGGAATTTCCCCTCGGCATTTTTGCGGAACCAGTTCACGTGAAAAATGAGTGGCGGATGATTCAGCTTCTTCCCGATCTCGAGCCAGTGCCTGAAATAATCCCCGATGTTGTAGCCGCAGAACGGCAGCATCGCCATCGGGTCGCGCCGCACTTTGCCGACATCGCCCGTGGCGGCGGCGGTCGTTTCCGAGGCCATGGTGGAACCGACATAAGTGCCGTGTTCCCAATCGACGGCCTGAAAAACCAAAGGCATGGTGTCGCTGCGGCGTCCGCCGAAGATAATGGCGCTGATTGGGACGCCTTCGCCGCGCTCGACCTCAGCATCGAGGACGGGGTTGTTGCGCATCGGGGTGGCAAAGCGGCTGTTTGGATGCGCTGCTTTGTCTTTCGACCCAGGAGCCCATTCGTTCCCGCGCCAATCGATGGCATGCGCGGGCGGGGCGCCGTCCTTTCCTTCCCACCAGACATCGCCGTCATCCGTCAGGGCCACGTTGGTGTAGAGCGTGTCATGAGTAATCGACCGCATGGCGTTCGCGTTCGATCTCATGCTCGTGCCGGGAACCACACCGAAATACCCGTTCTCGGGATTGACCGCGTAGAGACGCCCATCACGAATCTGCATCCAGGCGATGTCGTCTCCGACCGTGGTGACTTTCCAGCCGGCGAAATGCTTCGGCGGAATAAGCATGGCAAAGTTCGTCTTGCCGCAGGCGCTGGGGAACGCCGCCGCCACGTAATGTTTTTTACCCTCGGGCGATTCCACCCCGAGGATCAACATGTGCTCGGCCAGCCAGCCCTGTTTCTGCGCGAGATAGGAACCGATTCGCAACGCCAGGCACTTCTTCGACAGCAGCACGTTCCCGCCGTAGCCCGAGCCCACGGAAAGGATGGCGTTGTCCTGCGGGAAATGACAGATGAAACGGCGCTCCGGATTGACGTCGAGGAGGGAATGAACTCCGCGGTTCCACTCGCCCTTGGTATTCTCGCCCAGCCGCTGCACCGCCACGTTCCCCATGCGCGTCATGATGCGCATGCTCAGGACGACGTAGATGGAATCGGTGATTTCGAATCCGACTTTCGTTAACTCGGATTGCGGGGGACCCATGATGTAGGGCACGACGAACATGGTCCGTCCCTCCATCGCGCCCGCGAGGAGGCGATGCACCTTCTGATACATTCCCGCTGGCTCGGCCCAATTGTTGGTCGGACCAGCCTCCTCCTTCGTGGGCGTGCAGATATAAGTGAATTGTTCCACCCGGGCGACATCGTTCGGATTACTCCGGTGCAGGTAAGAACGCGGCACTTTCTCTTCGTTTAGCCGGATGACCACGTTCTGCCGTTGAGCTTCTTCGAGGAGATAGTCGTGTTCCTTCTCCGAGCCATCGCACCAGAAGATGTTTTCCGGTTTGGTCAGCTGCGCGACCGAGCTGACCCAGTCAAGCACCGCTTTGTTCGGTGCCTCCTGGTCTCCAATTCCGGGTGGTGGGGCGATGGCGGGCGCGAGTTTGTCCATGCGGCGAAGCGTTTCGCAATTGTTGAGCCCTTCGCGCGCTTCTCCAATCATTTTTTTTTGCCTGAACTCCATCCCCTCTTGCGCGGCAGGGGGCGCGGTCGTTTATTCTGGCATGTTCGGGGTGACCACCTCAGACGATTACCAGCCGGTCACCTGGGTAGGCCGGGTGCCGATCGACGTCACCACCATTCTGGTGGGCACCCACGTTTTTATGGCCATCGTCGCCTGCCTTACGATCGCGTTCGGCGGGGGCGGCGTGCTCGAGCTTTTGCAATTCGACAGCGCGGAAGTGCTGCGGAGCGGTCAGATCTGGCGGCTTGTCACTTACGCTTTTGTCCATTCGCCATCGCTGCTCCTTTGGTTCGCGATCGAAATGTACATGCTCTTTGTCTTCGGCCGCGAAGTAGAGAAATTCCTGGGGCAGCGTCCCTACATCTTCCTCTATCTGACGCTTCTCCTGGTGCCCTCGCTCCTTCTTACCCTTTGGGGATTGAAGGAACGCGCCGGCCTGGCTGGGTCGCTGGCGCTGCATTTCGGGGTCTTTGTCGCTTTCGCCACGATTTATCCCTCGGTGGAAATGCTGATGCGGATTTCCGCCAAGCTGGTTGTTCTGATTCTGGGCGCGATCTACACCCTGCAGCTTCTCGCCTTCCACGCCTGGACTGATTTGGTGGTGGTGTGGGCGAGCATCCTGAGCGCGTTTCTTTTCGTGCGACTGCGCGGCGCCGGGCCGGAGCTGGCCTGGTGGGACGATTTGAAAGCGCGCGTTCAGCCACGCCCGAAGTTCAAGGTCGTGCCCAAGCCCGCCGCGGCCGAACGCGAGGACTCCGACGTGTATGAGTCGATCGATCCGATTTTGGAAAAAATCGCAAAATCCGGCATCGGCAGCCTGACGCCGAATGAGCGGCGCACGCTTGATCGCGCGCGCAATCGCCTACTCAAGGAGTCAAAGTAGCGCCGCCTCGCGCAGCAGGGAGACAAAATCCTGCGGCGTCGCTGCACTCAGGAGCGACTGCCGGCACGTTTCGTCTCTGATAATTCGCGCCAGCGTGCCCACGACAATCAGGGAATCGTTTACCGCCTGCTCCGGCACGGCCAGGAGAAAAATAATCTGCGCCCGCTCCTGCGCCGCGTTCCAGGGAATCCCGGCACGCGAACGGCCGACCACCAGCGCGATCTCTTTCACCAGGTCGGTGCGAGCATGAGGGAAAGCGATCCCGTTCTCGGCGAAGGTGGAGCTGGCAGTTTCCCGCTGCAGCACTTCCTCGCGAAAACGCTCCGGCTCCCGCAAACGCCCCGTCTTGGCCAGACGCTCAACCAGTTCCGCGACCACTTCGTCACGCTTGCGCGCCCGCAGCTGCAGCGCCACCAGCCGATCGTCGAGAATATCAGCAAGTGCGGTCGGCATAGAGAATGGTTGGATTATTCAGACGAAGCAGTTATCCAGTTAACCCAATAGACGTGGCAACTGAAAACACTCCGGAAAAGCCCAGCAAAGAGGCGACGATCTCGATGCAACACAGCCTCTACGACCCTGGCTATGTCAACGCCATGTCGCATTTCTACCGGGGCGAACTGTCGCGCATCATGGTCTGGCGCCAGCGGCTCGACATCACCACCACCTGGGCCATCACCAGTAGCACCGCCATCATCACCATCTCTTTTTCCAACGCCGGGGTGCCGCATATTATTTTCTTTTTCAATCTCGCCATCGTCTGGTCGATGCTCTGGATCGAAGCGCGCCGTTACCGTTTCTACGACGCTTTCCGCGCCCGTGTCCGGATGCTCGAAGCGCACTTCCTCGTGCCGATGGTGATGGAAAATCGTCAGATGCTGCAGGGCGAATGGAAAAAACTGGTGTGCGAAGATCTGATCCTTCCTTCCTTTAAGATCTCCAAGCTCGAAGCCGTCGGGCGCCGCCTCAAACGCAACTACATCTTCATTTTCATTCTCATCATGGTGGCGTGGGTCACGAAAATTTTCCTTCACCCCGCCGCACCCATCACCGGCATCGTCGGTTTCTATCATGCACTCCGGGTCGGGCATATTCCCTCCTGGCTCGTGGCGACAGTCTTCGTGGCTACGCTGACCAGCGTGATCGGCATTACCATCTACGTGAGCAAACGATCCACCGGCGAAATCTCGGAATTTGGCACTCACCGTTCGTTGTGGCGGATTTAACCGGCGTTCCGGGCGAAGGGATTCAATCCCCAAACGAGACCAAGGCCGCTGATCACCTCCTCCGCCTCTGCCGGATCGTGGCGCGATTGCGCGCACCGGACGGTTGTCCCTGGGATCGCGAGCAAACGAATCGCTCGCTCGTTCCTCCTCTGCTGGAAGAAGCGTACGAAGTCGCCGGCGCCATCCGCGCCGCGGACGACGCCAACCTGCGCGAGGAACTGGGCGATCTCCTATTGCTCATTGTGATGCACGCGCAGATCGCGTCGGAAGAGGGACGTTTCGATCTCGCCCATGTCGCCGATGAAGTCGCGGAAAAGCTGATTCGCCGCCATCCGCACGTCTTCGCTGAAAGCAAAGTGCGCGACACCGAGGGCGTGATCAAACAATGGGAAGCAATCAAGCGTACCGAGAAAACCGGCGACACGCATTACTTGAGCAGCGTGCCGCCTGCTCTGCCGGCGCTGATGCGGGCGCAGAAAGTGCAAAAGAAAGTCGCGCGCGTGCATTTCGACTGGAGCGAACTCCGTGAAGTCATCGCCAAAGTCGACGAGGAACTAGGCGAAACGAAAGAGGCGCTGACCTCCCAGGATGAAGGGGCGATCGCGGACGAAATCGGCGATCTGATGTTTGCCGTCGTCAACCTGGCGCGCAAATGCCAGCTCGATGCCGAGTCTCTCTTGCAGGCGGCGACCGACAAATTTATCGGCCGCTTCAATCAGTTGGAAGACCGCCTGCGCGACCGCGGCGGCGAGCTTGGGAAAGCGACGCTACCCGAACTGGATGCGATCTGGAA
>JBDTXE010000109.1:0-7093 GCA_040006335.1 Verrucomicrobiota bacterium
TTTACCAATCTGGAAGGATTGCGAGATGCGGACGTGCAGGATGTGATGGATATTCTGGGCGTGGACGAGGCAAAAGCCCGTCAGATTCACGAGGCCGTAAACCGACAGGACGCGGTGGCATAAATGATGGCTCGGCATCAGGGCTCAGAGCCATGAGCAGATTTTTTGAGGAACAAAATGGCAACCAAAACCACGACGAAAGGGCCGACGCGCAAACCTGCGAATCGCGCCGCCGTTCCGCCCAAGGGTGTTCCTCCGCGCAGCGCTCCCGCTAGGACTCGAGACGGCAAACCCGGCTCGACCGCCGAGGACGCGGGCCAGACCGCTGCTCAATCGGGCAGAGACCCAAAATCCGAGACGTCGCCCCCGGTAAAGAAGACGGAAACGCTCTCGCTCATCGACGAAGTAAAGCCGCGCGTGCGCGCGGCCGGCGACCAGCCGCGGGTCCGAAAGGCGGTCCTTCCTCCCATTTCCAAGCTCATTTCCAAACCGGAGCCGGAAGCGCCGGTAACGATTGCTCCGGAACCGGCACCCGAAGCCGCGCCCGCGTCCGAAGCGCCTGCGGCGGAGACGGTCGCTTCACTCGCCGTTCCTACAAACGAGCAGGCGGGCGCGTCGGACGATGTTTCAGACGAAGAATCCAAGAACGTTATCGTGATCAAACCGCCGATTATCGTGCGGGAACTTGCAGCGCAGCTCGGGCTGAAGAATCACGTCATCATCAAAGAGCTGATGACGATGAATGTTTTCGCCAATCAGAACCAGACCGTCGAACCCGACATCGCGGTCAAAATCTGCGAAGCGCACGGTTTTGTTCTGGAGATGGAGCGTCGGGAAAAGGGCGGCGGGGTGCACAAGGAAGAGAAAGTGGTGGTCGCACCGCCACCGCCCGAGCCGCCGAAAGAGGAAGAGCTCAAGCTGCGCGCTCCGATTATCACTTTCATGGGACACGTGGATCACGGCAAGACCTCGCTCATGGATGCGATCCGCAAGACGCGCGTGGCCGCTGGCGAAGCAGGCGGGATTACGCAGCACATCGGTGCCTACCGCGTGGAGCACAAAGGGCAGCTGATCACCTTTTTGGATACGCCGGGACACGCGGCCTTCACCGCCATGCGCGCGCGTGGGGCGTCCGTCACCGACATCGTGGTGCTGGTCGTGGCAGCGGACGACGGGCTCATGCCGCAGACGATCGAAGCGATCAATCATGCTAAAGCGGCGTCCCATGTGAAAATCATGGTCGCGATCAATAAAATCGATTTGCCGGGCGCCAATATCGACCGCGTGAAGAAGCAATTGCAGGAGCGCGAGCTGAGCCCGGAAGATTGGGGCGGAGAGACAATCGCGGTGCCAGTATCGGCGACCAAGGGAACGAACATCGATCAGCTGCTCGAGATGATGACCCTACAGGCGGAAGTGATGGAGCTGAAATCTTCGCCCACCGCCAAGCCGCGCGGGACCGTCATTGAAGCGCAGGTGGAAGCGGGCCGTGGGCCGACCGCCACCGTGATTGTGCAGACGGGCACACTGCGCGCCGGCGATGCTTTCATCTGTGGCGACTTCAGTGGGAAGATAAAGTCTCTCATCGATGACCGCGGGACCCAGGTGAAAGAAGCCGGGCCTTCCACGCCGGTGAAAGTGCTTGGATTCACCGGGCTACCTAATGCGGGCGATGAACTTTTGGTGATGGACTCCGAGCGCGAAGCCAAGTCGCTGAGTGAGGAACGACTCGAAGCAAAACGCGCGGGCAAGCTTTCGGCGCCGCAGCGGGCAACGCTGGAGAGCCTGCTCGAAGCGGCGAACGGCAAGAAGCTTTTGAAGATTGTTTTGAAGAGTGATGTCCAGGGTTCGCTTGAAGCCTTGACCGGCGCGCTCGGTCAGATCGAAAGCCGAAAGGTGGACCTCGAATTTGTGCATGCCGGCGTCGGTCCGATTTCGGAGAACGACATTCTGCTCGCGAGTGCGTCGAATGCGGTCGTGGTCGGCTTCAACACCAAGGTCGAGAACATGGCGGTGGCGGCGGCGAAACGCGAAGGCGTGCAAATAAAACTTTATTCCATCATCTACGAGCTGATCGATCAGATGAAAGAGGCGATGGCTGGGTTGCTTGATCCGGAAAATCGCGAATCCGTCATCGGACACGCCGAAGTGAAACAGGTCTTCCAGCTCAGCCGCGGCATCGTCGCCGGCTGTCTCGTGACCGATGGACGAATCGCGCGCACTGCCCGCGCCCGGGTGCTGCGGCGGCGCCAGCCAGTTTACGATGGCGGTCTGGCCACTTTGCGTCGCTTCCAGGATGATGTGAAGGAAGTGCGTTCCGGGCTTGAGTGCGGCATCAAGCTGGGGGACTACAGCGAATATCAGGCGGGCGACATTATCGAGTGTTATCAGCTCGAGCAGGTCGCGCAGAAATTGTAGCGCGAACTCCCGCGCGCTCCTTCACCTGGCAAGGCGGCTTGCCACGCATATGAAACATCGACTTCTGCGCGTTAACGAACTAATCAAACGCGAATTAAGTGCGATCATTACCCGGGAGATGGATTTCGCTCATGGACTGGTAACGGTGAACCAGGTGGACGTTACGCCCGACCTGAAGAACGCCCACGTCTTCGTCAGTGTCCTTGGCGCGGCCGGTGCTGAAGTCATCGCCAAACTGGAAGCGCACCGGGTGGTTTTGCAGTCTGCCCTTGCCAAAGCTGTCGTCTTGAAATACACGCCTCACCTGGTTTTCCACCTCGACGATTCGATTGAACGGGGCGCCCGCGTCATCGAAATCCTCCAGGAAATCGAAACGCCGCCCGCCGAATCACCATGAAAGAATCGAACCTGACCGAAATCGGCCACACTCTGCGGCAACACCAGAAATTTGCCCTCATGAGTCACGTCCGTCCAGACGGCGACGCGCTCGGCAGCACGCTCGCCCTTGCGCTTTCCCTGCGTGAGATGGGGAAAGAGGTCCGCGCCTGGAATGAGGAAGGCATGCTGGAAAAATACGATTTTTTGGCGGGCGCGGAATTACTAACGACTCCTGGAGCGGCCGAAGATTTCGATGTGGCGATCGCGCTCGATACCGCCACCCAGAACCGTCTGGGAAATTCGGTCGCAGGCGTGCGCACGGCAAAGCTCTGGATCAATATCGATCATCACCCCAGCAATCCGCGTTATGGCGACATGGTTTACATCGACCCGACCGCACCGGCGACCGGGCAGATCCTTTTCGATTTGATCACAGCGGCGGAGCTCCCGATGACGCCGGCGATCGCGGAGAATCTTTACGCCGCGATCTCAACCGACACGGGCTCGTTCCAATATCCGAATACGACGGCGCGCACCTTCGAAATCGCAGCAGAGCTTATCCGGCGCGGAGTCGACGTCGGCCGGCTTAGTCAACTCCTCTACGAGAATTTCCCGCGCCGACGAGTCGAACTATTGCGGGAACTTCTCGGCACAATGCAATTTGCCTGCGACGGACGCCTGGCATGGTTCAGCCTCGACCAGCAGAACGCGACCACCCTCGGTGTTCTACCGGAAGACAACGAGGGACTTATCGATCATCTGCGCGCGGTGAAAGGCGTGATCGTCGCCATCTTCTTCGAGGAATTGGAGGACGGAAAAGTGCGCGTGAGCATGCGCTCGAAAAATCCGGCGGTCGACGTCTGCGCAATCTGCGTCAGCTTCGGCGGCGGCGGTCATACGCTCGCTGCCGGAGCACGCATGGTGGGCGGCTTGGACAAAGTCGCACAAAAAGTCGTCGCAAAAGCCTGTGAATCTATCCAGCGCAACACTTGACGGAGTGCTCCTGGTCGACAAAGCGACCGGCATGACTTCACACGACGTCGTCGCGTTGGTCCGACGCCGTCTGCAGATCAAAAAGGTGGGGCATTGCGGCACGCTGGATCCGATTGCGACCGGCCTGCTTCTGCTCACCCTTGGGCGGGGCACCAAGATCCAGGATCTGCTCATGGCCGAGGATAAGGAATACTCCGGCACCATGCGTCTGGGCATTAGCACCAGCACGCAGGATCGCGCGGGCGAGATCATCAGCACTCGGGAGGTGCCGGCGTTATCCGCGGAGGCGATTCAGGCTGCCTTCGAAAAACTTCGCGGCGATTTTTATCAGATGCCGCCCATGGTCTCGGCGATCAAGCAAGGTGGTGTGCCCTTGTATAAGCTCGCGCGGCAGGGCAAAACGGTGGAACGCGCGCCACGGCTGGTGCACGTCTACCGCTATTCCATTGATCGCATCGCGCTGCCCGAAATCGATTTCACCGTTATTTGCAGCAAAGGATTCTATGTTCGCACCTACGCGCACGATATCGGGGACGAACTCGGTTGCGGCGCCCATCTGAGCGCGTTGCGGCGGGTTAAATCCGGCCGGTTCGACGTCGCCGAAGCGGTCTCGGTTGACAGGATTCGCGAAGCAGATCCGCACGAAATCATGGGACGGGTGATGTCGTTGCCGGAAGTATCGCGCAAGCGCGGCGCGTAGAGCACAGTGGAAATTCTCCACTCCATCTCGCAACTCAAGAATCTTCCCGGTCCGCTTTTCCTGGCCATCGGCGTTTTCGATGGAGTTCACCTCGGGCATCGGGCGGTAATTTCCACCTCGGCCCGTCATGCGCACGCCGCTGAGGGCACTCCCGTCGTCCTCACTTTCGATCCTCATCCGATCAAAGTGATATGTCCCGAAAAAGCGCCCCACCTCATCAGCTCCACCCCGCACAAGATCGAGTTGATCCGGAATCTCGGGGTCGCCTATCTGCTCATTGTCCGGTTCGATGCCGCTTTCGCCGCCACCACTCCCGAGGAGTTCGTTCGACAGTTAATGAAAGATGGAGAGGGCTTACGGGAGATTTGCGTCGGGCAGGAATGGTCGTTTGGGCGCAACCGCGCTGGTAATCTCACCATGTTGCGTGAGCTGGGCGCGCAGCATCACTTCAACGTTGTCGGCATTCCCGAAGTGAAAGTGGACGGAACTGTCGTCAGCAGCACGGCGATCCGGGCGGCCATCGAACGGGGCGATTTCGCCGGTGCCGCCGCCATGCTCGGTCGCGAATACACCATCCTCGGCACGGTGAAAGAGGGCGCGAAACTGGGAAGGCAACTCGGGTTTCCCACCGCAAATCTAAGCGCGCATAGCGAGCAGTTTCCGCCCAACGGCGTGTATTTCGTGGAAGCCTGGCGAGCGGGGGTGTTACACCATGGCCTGGTCAACATCGGGTATCGACCCACCGTGGCCGCAGGCGAGAAAGAGCGCACGATCGAGCTTCATCTCTTGGATTTCCATCGCGACATTTACAGCGAAGACCTCGAGGTGCGTTTTGTGCAGTTCCTGCGCGGAGAGCAAAAGTTCGAGGGCTTGGATGCGCTCGCCGCGCAAATTGCGAAAGATGTGGCGAAGGCGCGCGCGCTCTGCGCGGCCTAACGACTTCTCGCTAGAGCGACTCCCGCGTCCGGCTCAACCCGGCCCACAGCGCCGCGAGGGTAAACACGAGACCGACCGACATCGCAAAGAAGAGCGCGACGGTGGGCGAAAGCATCATCAGACTGCTCACGCCATGACGCACGAACAAGCCTTCTCCGGAAGCAAAGTAGGCCAGGACGACGGAGAAGATCGCCGCCAGGCTGATGATCGCCCCACGGATGACCGCAAACGAACGCGGCCGGCCTGGAAGTTTCTGCAAAACGTTTCCGGTGAACCCCGCATCGTCGATGTAAGGCGCCTCGTCGCGCAGACGCGCGTCCAGCAGGTCATCAAGTGGATCGTTCATGAACTCCAGGCTGCCAATATCTTCTTCAATTTCTCCCGTCCGCGCAAGACATTCGTCTTCACCGTCCCCAGCGGAATATCCAGCACGCGGGATGCCTCGTCGTGGGACAAACCGTTCTGGCAGCAAAGGAGGACCGCGGTCCGTTCGGAGAGAGGGAGTTGGCCGAGCGCGTCCATGAGATCGTGCCGCAGGGCAGGATCGACCACCCTCGGGTCGGCTTCCGCTTCCAGTTGTCCTTCGTCAATTCCGACCAGTTCTTTGCGCTTGCGCGCGTGCTCACGAAAGAGGTTGTAGGCAATGCGAAAGAGCCAGGTAGAGAACTTGGCTTCGCCTCGGAAGCTCCCAATGTGTTTGTAGGCGCGGATGAACGTTTCCTGCGCGAGATCGTCGGCGAGTTCGACATCGCTCCGGGTGAGCTGGCGCAAGAGACCGCGCACAGGCGATTGATGCCGGCGGACCAGCTCGCCAAAAGCGTGCTGGTCGCCGTGAACAAGGACGCGCGCAAGCAGGTCCGCATCGGTCAACTCCACATCACACTTTGAAGCCGTTTGCCTGCTTTTGGGCAAGCCGCCAGGCGAGAATGTACCCGAGACCGATGAGCCCCGGAATCAATCCGAGCGCCCACACGCCCTCATCCCATCCCGCGGCAATCCCGAAGAACATGACAACCCCCACGCCCACCGCGAGGAGGACGATCCCGCGACGCAGATCGTACCAAGGACGCAACGGGGCGCCAGCCGGCGAAGCCAGCAATTCCGGCGGAACCGGCTGTCCGCGCTCGACCAGGGTGCGCACCGTCCGGTGCAAAGACCGCGCCTTCGCCCAGCTGCTGAACATGATCACGGCGACAATCGCCACGGGAAAACCAAAGACGGCCAGCACACTAATAGCGACGATGGGGATGACTGCGCTGGGGATGTCTTCGCTGTCGTGCGATTTTGAGCTGTCGTCCTCTGCGCCGTCGCCATCGTTGATGTCGATGTGAAAACCTTTCTTATGACGGCCGAGCGCCTTCCGCTTGATATTCTCCGCGAATTCATTCGGCGCAGTCGCGGCGGCGGCTGGAGTTGGTCTGGCCACAGGTGCCTTCCTCGCAGGCGCCGGGGTAGTAACAGGAGCAGTAGCCGCAGGCGTAATCGCCGCGGCGGTCGCGGCCGCTGATGCGCTGGCCGTGGGGAGAGGAGTGGCCGAGAAAGAAGGGGTTGCTTCCGGCGGCGTAGCGATTTGCGCACGCAGTGCCAGGGCGCAAAGCAACGAGAGTCCGCTGCCGAAAAGGAAGGATTTCATGATTTTCATTGTGCAGGTGAGATGCCGATCATGGC
>JBDTXE010000110.1:0-7057 GCA_040006335.1 Verrucomicrobiota bacterium
ATCACCCCGACCTTTCCCTTCGGCGTTTCCAAGACAATGGCACCCGCCCCCGGCGCGCCTTCAGGGTAATTGAGGGGACGGAGAAGGCGGGGCTCGGTCCCGATAAAGTGAATTGTCTCCTTCTGATCCCAAATATGATCGCCGGTGGTGATGACGGAAACTCCAGCTCGGAGCAAATCGATCGTGATCTTGCCGGTGATGCCGCGGCCCCCAGCGGCGTTCTCGCCATTTGCCACGACAAAATCCGCGCCGTAATTCTCTTTCAATTTCGCGAGGCGATTGATCACGGCCGAGCGACCCGGCTCGCCAACGATGTCGCCCAGGAAAAGAATCGTTAGCATTGGCCGACCATCGCTTTTATGAAGGCGAAGTCCAGATGCTCCGCCCTAACTTCCGTCGCGCGCTTCTGGGCCTATTGGTGCTTTCCATCGCCGGAATACTTCGTGGCGAAAATCTTAGCCCGCTCTCTTCAACGCCTTCCTGGCAAAAGCTGCAGACTTACGCCGGAACAATGAGTCGTGACGAATTCGTCGATCGACTGCAGGATATTTACGCGACCCGCGGCTACGATTCTCTCATCGATATCGGTGCAGATTCCGCCCGGATTGTGGAAAATCGCACGACCAACAGCTCGTTTTTTCTTCCGTTGGCCGAGGGGAAAGAGCGCAGATCCGCGCCGCATTACTGGCGGACGATTTCGCAGCTCCGGGGCGCGACAGAAAAACGGCCGCTCCGCGGATTGCATATCGCGCTCGATCCAGGACATCTCGGCGGAAAATGGGCGAGAATGGAAGAACGTTGGTTTCAAATCGGCGACAGCAGACCGGTGGAGGAGGGCGAGATGACTTTGCGCGTGGCGAAATTGCTCGCGCCCAAGCTGCGCCGCCTGGGCGCGGAAGTCACATTTGTGCGCCGGGGAACTGACCCGACCACGCCCAAACGACCGGATGATTTTCATGAACTCGCGCGATCGGTTTTGCAAAAAGCAGGCGTGGCCGATCCACCGGAAAATTATGCTGACGGCGCGGTCGACAAAGACAAGTCGATCGCCTGGCAAAGCGAGCTTCTCTTCTATCGCCAGAGCGAGATCCGCTACCGCGCCCGCCGTGTGAACGAGCTCCTCCAGCCCGATCTGGTGCTGTGTCTCCATTTTAATGCCGAAGAATGGGGCGACCCCCAAAATCCCACCTTGATCGATGCCAACCATTTTCACGTGCTGGTGAATGGATCCTACCTGCCTGACGAACTCGAGCAGGACGATGAGCGCTATGAAATGCTGCGAAGATTACTGAGTCGCGTTAGCGACGAGGAAATCCCGCTGGCTAATTCAATGGCGGAAACTTTCGCGCGCGAGACCAAACTGCCCCCATATCAATATACTCGCGACACGGTAAAGAAACTGGGCGACAGCGGTTACGTCTATGCGAGGAATCTTCTCGCGACGCGTATTTTTCGATGTCCGGTGATCTACTTTGAGCCTTACGTGATGAACAACGCAGAGGTTTTTTCCCGGGTGCAGGCGGGCGACTACGAGGGGATGCGCGACATCAAAGGGGTTCCCCGCCCCAGCATTTTCCATGAATACGCGACGGCTGTTGCTGATGGTTTGGCCGAGTATTGCCGCCGCCCCCGGCAACACCATTAACTACCACCGCTGCTACGCCGCTCTTTTGGAGCGGGCTCTGCTGGCGGGTTTGTTCTTTGGCGCGGTTTTCTTCGCGGTCTGAGATTGATTCAGGCTCTGCTGCAGCACCGCCACCAGGTCGATCACCTTTGTGGACAGCGGTGGTTTCTTCTTGGGCTTGCCTTCAATTTCTTTGCCGCTCGCCTCCACTTTTTCCTCGATCACATCCATCAAAGCATCTCGGTAATCATCGCGATACTTTGTCGGCTCCCACTTCCCCGACATGCTATTAACCAGCGCCGCGGCCATGTCCATTTCTCGTTTGCCCGGCTCCAGTTTTCTCGGAACGTTCAGCTTATCGGACTCCGCGAGCTCTTCCGCGAAATGCATGAGTTCCAAAACGAGAACATCTTTCTCCGCTTTCACGCCGGCCAGATATTGCCTTGTTTTGATGATGACCTTGGCAATGCCAACTTTCCCGGTTCGCCGCAGCGTTTCGCGGAGCAGGACGTAGGCTTTATCGCCGCCTTTCTGCGGCTCGAGGTAATACGGTTTGTAGAAAAACATCGGATCGATCTCTTCCTGATCGACGAAGTCCTGAATGTCGACGGTCTGCGTGGCCTCGAGATCGACCCGCTGGAAATCGTCATCCTTCAGCACCACAAATTTCCCTTTCTCGTATTCGTAACCTTTCACAATGTCATTCCAGGCAACTTCTTTGCCGTCTGCTTCGGCCACGCGTTTATAGTTCACCGGGCTAAGGTCAGCGCCGCGCAGGAGGCGAAACTTTAGATCTTCCCTACGCGTGGCGGGGTAGAGCGAGATCGGGATATTGACCAGACCGAAGCTGATACTGCCCTTCCAGATCGCGCGCATAAGTCTTTCCTCTGGTGAGCTCAGGGTTCTCGCAAAAGCCGCCTGCTGCTAGGCTGCAAGTTCAAGCTGCTGGCGCGTAATGCCGCGCAATTCGAAGAGACGGATCAGGGTTTCCTCAATGAGATTATTAGGACAGGAAGCGCCTGCGGTAATGCCAATGACCACGCGTCCTTCGGGCAGCCATCCTTGTGCGATTGTCTCTGCTTTCAAATGCAGGTCGTAGTGCTTGATTTCCGCGGTGGAAAGCAAACGAGACGCGTTGCGCACGAAATACGTCGGTAATTTTTCTTCGCCCATCTCGGCGAGATGAGAGGTGTTAGAGCTGTTGTAGCCGCCCACCACCAAAAGCAAATTCATCGGCACGTTGAGAAGCTCGCGCAGCGCATCCTGCCGCTCTTGCGTGGCACCGCAAATGGTATCGAAATACCTGAAATTCTTGGCAGCTTCCTCCGCTCCGTCGCGATCAGCAATCGCTTGTCGAACCCGCCTCTGCACTTCTTCGGTTTCGCCACGCAGCATCGTGGTCTGGTTAGCCACACCAATCGTCTGTAGGTGGATATCGGGATCAAATCCCTGCGAGTATGCCCCGCGAAACCTCGCCAGAAATTCTTCCTTATCGCCACCATGGCGGATGTAATTACAAACGTAATCGGTATCGGCGAGCGTCAGGACGACGAGGTAATGTCCTTTCCCGTTTCCGAGCGCGCGCGAACTGGTGGCCTTGGTTTCTTCATGCTCCGCTTTGCCGTGAATGATGGAAGTCACGCTTTCGCTGGCGTATTTGCGGACCCGCTTCCAGACGCTCATTACGTCCCCGCAGGTCGTGTCCACGATCTGGCAACCCCGACCCTTGATTTGCTCGAGAACTGCCAGCTCGGTCCCGAAGGCAGGGAGGATCACCACGTCGTCTGGATGCAACTCGGAGACGTCGGCTTGTTTATTACGACCGGTAAGGTTCTTAATTCCGAGGGAAGAGATCTGCTCATTTACCTCGGGATTGTGGATGATCTCACCGACAATGAAGAGGCGACGGTCGGCGAAAACCTTGCGCGCGGCGTAGGCCAGGTCGATCGCGCGCTCGACGCCGTAGCAAAAGCCGAACTGTTTCGCGAGCCTGACAGTAACGTCTCCCACGGAGATAACGCCACCGTTCCGGCGCACTTTATCGACAATGTCACTACGGTAATGCGCCTCCACCTGCTCTTGTACTGCCGCCATGACGTCGGGCGTCCGCAGATTGACTTTCTCTCTCGCGGTGGTGCCGCTGGAAATAAGATTGGTCGTCGTCAAAGTCATCGGCGGCGCGGCCGGCCGCGGCAAATCGCTATTGGAGCAGGGGACCGGCAGGTTTCACGAAGGCAGCTGAGGTGACCATCATGCGCGGGTCAGGGTCAGGTGTTTTCGAATCGTCGACCCGCTGGACGGTTTTGCCCACCAATTCATCCTGCGGTTGATTCTCCGCGATATTCACCGGCGTTCCCTGGCGCACCAAGGCAAAGAATTTTGCGGCCGCTTCACCCTTCAGGCGAATACACCCATGCGAGCGGGGGGTGGGGTGAACGAACCCCTGATGGAAACCATAGGCGGGCGCAAATTCGCACCAGAATCCCATCGGGTACCCCACGTAACGTCCGCTGACACTCGATCCCGCTTCGGCCGGCACCACGCGATCGCCTTGGACACGAAAGCCATAAGATCCCGATCGCTTATTCTCCTCTTTCCGGTAGATGGTGAAGTTCCCGCGCGGTGTAGGCTTGGCGGGAATTCCGATGCTGATAGCGGCGGCCATCAGGCAACGGTCGCCTTCCATCACGTAAACATTCTGTCGGGCGAGAGATACCTTGACCCGCACCTTGGAAGCGTCAGTCGGCTTATAGGCCGTGACATGGTAGGGGCCGCTGGCGGTCGGCGCGGTTTCGCAGCTAGTAAGAATGAGACCGCACCCGATGGCGGCGATCACGGCAAGACTGGTTAGGGTTCGCATTCTGGGAAGGTAGTTAATGGCAGAAGCCATTTTTTTCAACAAGAGCCAGAAAATCACCTCGGTCGTAGGCCCGTGAGGATGGCACCTCACTCACGGAACTCAGAGTGGGCCGAAGGTTCAAGCTGGGAGGCTTCCTTGCGAAAATGGAGCTGCAGGATTCGGCGCCCGTCGGTTTGCGTGATGGTGGCGCGGTAACCTTCGATCTGGACGGATTCGCCCTGCTTCGGCAAATGGCCAAGCAAATGCGTGACGTATCCACCGACGGTACTCACATCCGCACTTTCGAGCTCGATACCCGCCAAGTCGCGCAGCTCGTAAAGGCCGAGTGACCCGTCCACACTGAATTCATTCTCATTGATGGCGCGGAATTCTTCCTTTTCCGCATCGAACTCATCCTGAATATCGCCCACCAGTTCCTCCAAGATATTCTCGAGCGTGACCATTCCCACAGTGCCGCCGAATTCATCCACCACGATGGCGAGGTGCGCGTGCTTGGTCAGAAAGAGAGTGAGAAGTTTCTCCAAAGGCATCATCTCCGGCACCGCGGTCAGATCACGTCTGATCCGCAGCAGGTCGGGCGCGGGATCTCGCATCAGGGGCACCAGCTCTTTGATGTGAATGAGACCAATCGTGTTATCGAGCCGAGAGCGACAGAGCGGGAATCTAGTGTGACGCGAAGCGAGAGCTTTCGTCACATTCTCGTCAAAGCTGTCCTCGATATCGAGGAACACAAGCTGGCCTCTCGGAGTCATGATGTCGCGCACCACCCGCCGCCGAAAATCGAGCGCGTTCACCAAGAGATCACGCCCGAGAGGGGTAACTTCTTCGTTCTCGCCACTCTGATCCAGGATCAGCCGAAGCTCCTCCTCGCTGTGCGCTAGTTCCGCCGCAGCGGCCGGCTTTATTCGCAGCATGCGTACCAGCAGCACCTGGGACGCCTTGTGCAATAGCCAGATGATCGGCCGGAACAACACATAGAAGAGACCGAGCGGCCGCGAAAGCAGTAGAGCGGTTCGCAGCGGATTGCCGATGGCGATGTATTTCGGGGCCAGCTCTCCGAAAACAATGTGCAGGAAAGTGATCCCAACGAAAGCGAGACCGATCGATACCGAAGAAACAACGGTATGTGAGTGAATACCGATGAGGGCAAAGAATGGCTGTAGTAATTCCGCCAGAAATATCTCGCCGATCCAGCCTAGTGCCAGGCTCGCGAGCGTTACACCCAGCTGGGTCGCTGACAGGTAGGCGTCGAGATGAGATCGGATATGCCGCGCGAATTGCGCCCGGAGATTTCCATCCTCCGCCAAGGGATCGAGCTGGCTCCCGCGGACCTTGACCACGGCAAACTCGCACGCGACAAAAAAACCGTTCAAGGCCACGAGCACCCCAATCACCAACAGTCGGCCGAGAACAGAGGCCGCCGAACCCCAGTTTTGGGCTATTGGGGCTACGGCCGAGAATTCGAGAAGATGGAAGGGAACGCTCATGCACGGGTGCAAACCACCCGCCGCCTGGACTAACTACCAGCTAGACTTGGTCACGCCGGGAATAAGGCCACCGGACGCCAGCTCGCGAAAGGTCAGCCGCGAGATTTTGAAACGACGAATGAACGCCCGCCGCCGCCCGGAAACTTCGCACCGGTTGACCACCCGGGTGGGACTGGCATCCCGAGGTAACTGCGCGAGCCCGGCGTAATCCTTCTTCGCCTTGAGCTCCGCCCGCAGCGCAGCAAACTTTTTTACCGTCGCGCGCTTGCGATCGTTGCGGTTAATCCATGAGGTTTTCGCCATAAAGGAACCGAAAGTAACGGGAAATCCTCGTTCTGCAACTCGATTCCGCGCCTCCACCGCCGCGCCATGAAAAGGTTGATTGGGTCGCACGGTCCTTGTCCGAGGCACAGGTTGTCCCTTCAAACGTGCGGTTGCCGCGCTTGTTCTTGCCTCATTCGCATAAAAAGGCATCGAAGCTGCTTAATGCAGCACCATGCTATTGATCCTCTCAGCACTGGCGGTTTTGGTGACGTTGGCAATACTGGTCGCCAAGGCCCCAGAAGGCCGGGAAGTCCAATCCGGTTTCAGGGTCGCGCGACATAAGGTCGTTGAGGTGCAACGCACTGCGCCGGTTATCAGCGGCGCGCGCCAGTCCGTGATTTCGTAGCTTCTGCGGGGACTGTTCGCCTAGGCCACCGATGGGCGGAGATGGCCGTTTGAAGGCTGCGCTCGAAGCGAACCGCGGGTCCGGAGACAGTTCAGGGTAGCTCACTGCATTAAACGCTTATATATCTATTTCATATGACATATATTGTCTGATGTTATTGAACTAGTGTTTCAGGGCTGTTTATAATAGCCTGTGGGGAGCCTTGGGCCGTCGAGGGACGGGCTGTGGCTTTGTTTCCTATGAAAGGATAAATGCCCCGCAGGGAGGCGCACAAGAAGTCCGCTGCTCCGCCGCCCCGAATCAGATGGCCGTCACGCAAGGCGCAGCGAACGCCCGAGCTCCGCTGACAGCGACTGGGTGCTGCGGGCGCGACCGAGTCCGGGAGCGATTTTCGCTCTCCGATCACCTATTAGCCC
>JBDTXE010000111.1:0-7046 GCA_040006335.1 Verrucomicrobiota bacterium
CCGGCGGAATGCGAAGAAGGTCGTGAGGCCATCGCCGTCGGCGCATCGGGCGGCCGGTAGCGCAGGGCGCTGTTCGATACCTGGAGAACATCGTCGCGCGCCGCGATAATAATCGAGACATTCGCGGTCATTCCAGGCTTAAGCTCAAGGCCGGCATTATCGACCCCGATTACCGTGTCGTAGGTCACCACGTTCTGCACGGTGGTGGGAGCATTACGCACCTGCACCACCTTCCCGGAAAAGTTCCGGTTGGGAAAAGCATCGACACTGAAGTCAACCGTCTGGCCCACTTCCACCGTCCCTACGTCCGCTTCCGCCACGGCGGCGTCGATTTGCATCTTCGCGAGATCGTTCGCGATGGTGAAAATAATCGGTGCCTGCAGGCTGGCGGCTACGGTTTGACCGACGTCGACACTGCGAGAGATTACAACGCCATCGACCGGCGATCTGATGCTGCAATGCTCCAGATCAGCGCGCGCCTTGCCCAGCGCTCCCTCCTTGATCCGCACGTTTGCTTCCGCCTGATGGAGCGCCGCCGTCGCATGATCGAGTTCTGCCTGCGCAGAATTCTGCTTTGCCACCAGCGCCTGCGTCCGCGCGGAATTCAGTCGCGCCAGTTCCAGGGCCGCCTGCGCGCTCGCCAGGTCTCCCTCCGCCTGCGCGACCGACGCCTGAAAAAGCACCGGGTCGATTTGCGCGACGACTTCGCCCTCTTTCACCTTGGAATTGAAGTCCGCAAAAAGTTTCGAGATGGTCCCTGAGACCTGACTCCCAACCTGGACGTTGACGACCGGATTCAACGTCCCCGTCGCGGTTACGGCCTGGGTGATGGTGCCGCGGGTCACCGGCGCGGTCTGATATTGCGCCGAATTCGATCTGTTGCAGCCACTGCCAAATAGAACAACGCTGAAACCGAGACCCATCCCAACTGTGACGATACGCGCGCTCATCGCCAGACCGTCGCTGGCAGCTCGCGTGAGTCGCCCGAATGACAAAATTGGTGTGACATCGTGAAGTAGCTTCTAATTCAGACAAGAGAAAGCCGTGCGCCGTTACATCGAAATTTACTGGATCATGTTCCGCAACTCGCTCATCCGCGAGTTGAGCTTCAAGGCGAACTTCGTCCTCTGGATGCTGGTGGAGCTGCTGTGGTTCCTCGGCCAGATCGTTTTCTTTAGCATCATCTTCGGCAGGATAGAACGCATCGGCGATTGGTCGAAATGGGAAGTCGTCCTCCTTGTCGGCACGCACCAAATGATCGCCCAGCTCTTTCAGGCCTTCTTTTTTGTGAATGTCTCAAACATCCCCGAGCTGGTGCGGACAGGAAAGCTCGACGCCATGCTGGTGCTGCCGATCGACAGCCAGTTCGCCGTCTCCACCAAACAATTTGGCCTCGACAGCGTGATCAACGCCGGCCTCGGAGCAGTGGTAGTGGTGGTTTCCTTGGCACGTCTCGGCGTTGTGCCGACACCCTTCCACATCGCTCTTTATCTCCTCGCCGTCGCTCTCGGCGTCGTTATTCATTACTCCATCATGCTGAGTTTGGCGGCGATCAGCTTCTGGATCGTCCGCGCTCAGGGCTTGGTCTACGGCTATTTCAATTTCCTCAATATCGCGCGCTATCCCGATGTGATTTACCCCACGTTTTTCCGGTGGTTTTTCAGCTGGCTTATTCCGGTCATTATCGTCGCCAACATTCCCGCCCGCGTCCTGATCAAGTCTCTCGGGCAACCGGGTTGGCTTATGCTGCACCTCGTCGCGGCTGCATCCCTCGCCTTTTGGTTTTCGCGCCTGTTCTGGCATTTCGCCCTGCGGCGCTATTCCAGCGCCAGTTCCTAGGTAAAACCGAGGAAATCTCCCCTTGCGCCCTGGGCCTTTTGTTCTTAATTAAGCGCTCCCTTCGCCCGGCGGCTCGCCCGTCGACTTGATTTTATGGCTACGCCCAAGAAAAAACCTGCGTCCCGGCCGCCTGCTAAGAAACAGGCTGCCCATAAATCTACCCCTGCCCAGGCGAAGAAAGCCCCGGCCGCGAAAAAGACCGCTGCGAACCCTGCTAAGCCCGCCAAATCGACGAAAATAGCGGCGGCCCCGACAGCAATTTCGATTCTGGGCAACAATCATAAGGAGAAGAAGCTCGATCCTTTTGTGCGTCAGCAGCGCGATAAGCTCCTCCAATTGCGCGACGCCATGGTCGATTCCATGGCAGGCGTGGCACAGGACACTTTGCGTTCCCGCGCCGAGGGAAGCGAAGCTTCCGCCTTCGGGATGCACCAGGCTGATGCGGGTTCGGATGCCTACGATCGTGATTTCGCCCTTAGTTTACTCTCCCAGGAACAGGATGCGCTCTACGAGATCGACCAGGCATTGAAGCGGATCGACCTCGGCACCTATGGAGTGTGCGAGATGTCGGGAAAACCGATCCTGCGTGCGCGGCTGGAAGCGATTCCTTTCGCCCGGTTCACGGTCGAATGTCAGTCGCAATTAGAAAAGCAGAGCAAGCAGTCGCGCGTTCGCCAGTCAGTCACTTCGCTCTTTGGCTTGACCGACGACGACGCACCCGAGGCCGAGGAAGAGGAAGCGACCCCCGCGCCGGAGAAAGATTAATATGGCGCAGGAGATCATCACGCTCGAATGCACTGAGGCCAAGGCTGCCGGCAAGCCGGCTTCGCGCTACATGTCCACCCGGAACAAGAAGAGCCCGAGGACACCTAACCGCCTCGAAAAAAAGAAGTATAATCCGTTTCTCAAAAGGCATACGTTGCACCGCGAGACCCGCTAAATTTTTATGCAACCGAAGACCGCCAAACGCCGTTCCGCTTTCCGCCGGGCCAACCGCACCATGCCGCGGCGCCGCATCGATATCGCGGCTGAGGCGATCGATTACAAGAATCCTGATCTACTCAAAAAATTTGTGACGGAGAGTGGCAAGATCCTGCCCCGCCGCGTCACCGGAATGCCGGCGCACATGCACCGCAAAATTACGCGGGAGATTAAGCGCAGCCGGTCGGTTCTCTTGATGAAGTAGCGGGCGCCTCGGTTGATCGACCGCCGTAATTCCTCAGCCTTTCGAACGACCCCGCGTCAGCGCTTCAGGCGCCTCTAGGCGTCCATCCCACTGAGCACTCTCGCGCGGAACACCGACGGCGTGCTCCGGCTTGTCATCCTGAGCCGCCGAGGGACGGCGAAGGACCTCACATCAGGCGGCTCGAAAGCCTCTTCTCTGGCGAGGGGTCCTTCGCTACGCTCAGCATGACAGCGCGTGAATTGCACGAGGCCTGCCAGAACGCAGTAAAGCGAGGTCTCCCAATGAAATCAGGGTCTACACCCGTCGGAAGCGGTTATTTCTTGCGTGTCTTCTGGCCTTCCTCGATCAGTTGCCAGAACTCACGCGTTTGACGTAGTTGCTCGTCCTCGCCGGTCGGCAGGCGGGTGCGGAAAAGGAAATCACGCAGCGTGTTCTTATGCAGCACCCGATGAACCGTGATTCCCTCGGACGTTTTCTCGAAGTAAATCCGGTAATCCTTCGCCCGATAGCGGTATAGCTTCTTCCCTTCCCGCTCCAACACCCCGAAACGGCTGCTGTTCAACTTGCCCAAATCTTCCGGAAGGATTTGAAACTCGGCCAATAGCTCCAGTTGGAGCGTCTTCGGAAGGGCCGACATCTCCGCCGCACTGAGTTCGTTGAAAATAATCTGAAACATTTGCACCTAAGCCGGAGCGTGTAGCTTTTGCATTAAGCGACTATCGGCCTCGCGTCATGATGGCATTTCGCGGCTTGAGTCATCAAACCAGAACGCGACGAACGCGTGCGCCGATGCGCGTTGTGATTTCCCAGAGAATCGTGTCCGCCCGCTCAGCCAATTCATGGCAGCCGATTTCTGCCTCCCCTTGTCGTCCCATCAAAACCACCTCGTCGCCCACCTGCGCCTCCGGAACTTTCGTCACATCGATCGCCATCAGGTCCATCGTCACTCGTCCGAGCAATGGGCAGCGTTGACCCCGCACCAGGACAGAGGCATCGCGGTTAGAGAGGTGCCGCGGGTAGCCATCGGCGTAGCCGGCACTGAGCGTCGCCACGCGAGTAGGTTGAGAGGTAATAAAACTGCGCCCGTAACTGATGCCGTGACCAGCCGGCATATCCCGAATGAGAATGACCCGCGTCTTCCAAGTCATCGCCGGCCGCAGCAAGTGCTGGAATTCGGGCAAAGGGGAAAGGCCGTAGTAGAGAATCCCCGGGCGAACGATGTCGTAGGGCTCAGCCGAGAAAGCGAGGACGCCGACTGTTTGCAAGGCGTGCACTTTGTAATGGCCCGGCACTTCCCGCCGCAGCCGCTGGACCAAGGTGCTAAACCGTTCGAGCTGCGCACGGGTGAAATGCTCGTCTTCGTTAGAGACAGGCAAATGTGTCGAAACGCTGTGGATCGTTAGATGCGGCAATTCGCTTACCTGGCGAAAAAGCGCGACCGCTTCCGACTCCGGAACGCCCATTCGTCCCATGCCGGTGTCGATCTTGAAGCAAATCGGCACCTGTTTCTTCGTCCCACCGAGCCGGACGAAATCCTCCGCTTCCGCCAAACTTGAAACGGTGGCGACAAAGCCGCGAGCGACAATCTCCACCCGCTCGCCCGGCAAAGCCGGACCCAGAATGATGATGGGATGCGGTAAAATTTCGCGGACGGCGATCGCCTCCTCCAGATTGGCGACACCAAAAAGCTGAACGTGGGCGGCCAGCGTCTGCACCACCGGGACGAGGCCGTGTCCATAGGCGTTGGCCTTGACCACGGCCAGAAGGGCCACGCCGGGTCCCACGCGTTCCCGCAGCACCGTCGCATTGTGGCGTAATGCGGCCGCATCAATCTCGGCCCAGCAGCGATAGGGATAATCGTGGTTCATTTTTGCCCGCGCGGAACGGTGATATGCGGCGCGCGAAGATAAATCGGAGAAAGCGGCGCGCGATAAAGTTTGTCGGGGAATCGCTGCGCCAAATCCGCGAGCTGCAAGGCCGAAGGAAAACGTCGCCCCACCTGCGAGAATGCAGCAAGGTCGTCCGAGGTGTAGATCGGAACCTGTATCCCTGCCAGGCGGCTCGGAAATTCATCGGCAGGCACAAGTTCAATCTGCACCTCCCGTTGCTCACCGGTAACGGTAGCGACAAAAAACGAAGCGCGTTTGGCGTCGCCCACCACGACGTATTCGGTTTCTTCCGCCATTGCTGCGATCGAAGGCAGGCCAGCCAGCACCGCAGCAGTAGCTCGAGTCAGGCCAATGGCGGCCGCCACAGCAATCCGCGTTCCGGTATAGGATCCGGGTCCCAGGCCCACCACGGCTAAATTCGGCGGTCCGTGCAAATCCACCGCAGCTTCCAGCGCCAGAAAAAATGGCGCCGCCGAACGACGATCGTTATCCCAATCGTTTTGGAACAGGATTTTTTCCTTGGCGCAAAGCGCGATGCTTCCCCGCCGGGTAGAAAGATCGAGCGCGAGGATTTTCACCGGGAAGAATCAAAAGCAATCTGTCGCTCATCGCCCGCCGCGATCTCAAAATGCACCCAGCGCGTCCGTTCGGGGAGCGCCTCACGAAAGCGATCGGCCCATTCAATGACACAAACCCCGTTCGCATCGAGATATTCTTCGAAGCCGATTGCCACCAGCTCCTCCAGTCGCTCCAGACGGTAGAAATCGAAATGGTAAAGAGGCAGTCGCCCGCGCTCGTATTCATGCACGAGCGTAAAGGTGGGGCTGGTAATCTCGCCGGGGACGCCGAGACCGCGGGCGATGCCTTTGGTGAAATGTGTCTTGCCGGCTCCGACGTCTCCCGTCAGACCGATGACCTCACCCGGTCCCAATTTCTGCGCCAGGCTTTCACCCCTCGCCTCCGTTTCACTCTGGCTGGCGGAAATGATCATAGCCACCGCGCAGAGTTTGACTGCGATTTTTACCCGCGCGAACGAGGTTGCCGATCCGGGTCAGGGGAAGCCGGGGGAATTTGCGAGGCCAGGCTTTTTCCAGCCGCGCCACCTCATCGGACGGAAGCGCGAAAAGAAGCTCGTAATCTTCGCCGTCATTCAGCGCCTCTTCCACGGTGCAGCCACGGCTTCGCGGGACACGCGCCAGCTGCAACGAGTATCCCACGCCGCTTGCGCGCGCCAGCCGGGGAAGATCCGCCGCCAGACCGTCGCTCAGATCCATCATGGCATGAACATCGAAATGCGCCGCCAACCAGCGCGCCTCTTCGATTCGGGGAGTGAATTTCAAATGCCGGCCTGCAATCGATCCACCCAGGCGACCGGTCACGAAAAGAGCGTCGTCCACTTTGCCGCCGCTGCGGAAAACGCATCGCCCGGCATCGACCCTTCCTGCCACGCTCACCGAAATTACCCTGCCTCCGGCAATCGCGGTTGTCTCGCCTCCCACGATCTCGACACCGAACCGAACAGCCGCGCGGCGCAATCCGCGATATAACGACGTTACCCAGCTCACGTCCGTTTTACCCGGCAACGCCAGCGTGATCAGGGCAAACTGAGGTTGACCCGCCATGGCGGCAATATCGCTCAAAGGACGCATCATAGCCTTCCACCCAACCCCGGCGGCGGACGCGCTCGCGCGAAAGTGAACTCCTTCCACCACAGCATCGGTCTTGAGCAGGAGCCAGCCTTTCGCCGCGGTCTTAAGCACCGCGCAATCGTCGCGCACGCCACCAACTACTTGTCTCGACTTACTCCCGGAAACCGCGATTCGGGCAAGCAGCTTCTCCTCGCCCAGCTCCCGCAGGGTCATTGTTGGAATTGGGGAAAGGCGAGCGCCGTCAAGGTCAGCGCGTTGAAAAGCGCGTGCATGGTCATCGGCACCAGCAACGATCCGCTCCATTCGTAGGCAATGGTAAAGCAACTCCCGAGCACAAACAGCGGACCGAAAGAGGGCAAATGCGCGTGAACCGCAGCGAAGAGGAGGGCTGAGATGATAACGCCAAGCGTGCGTCCCGCATAACGGCGGAGCACACCGTAAAGAAAGAAGCGAAAGACAAATTCCTCCACCATCGGCGCGATC
>JBDTXE010000112.1:0-7012 GCA_040006335.1 Verrucomicrobiota bacterium
TCGCGCTCGCCGATGCCGAAGATGTGGCAATGCGAGTCGGTCAGGCCGGGCACCACCGTCTTGCCCGCGAGATCGACGATGCGCGTCTGGTCGCTTTTCCACTTTTGAGCGTCGGCATTCGATCCGACAAAGGCGATGCGCTCGCCTTTGATCGCGATCGCTTCCGCGCGCGGCTGCTTTTCGTTGACGGTATAGACGTTCCCGTTAACGAGAATTAGATCCGCGGTTTCGGCGCGGAGTGGCGCCTTCGCGAGAAAAAGGAAGAGGAGGAAACCGGCGACGCGCATGGCCGAAAGTTGCGCGAAGAGGCGCGGCAAGTCGAGCGGGATGCACCGCGGATGAACCTTACCGGTCGGACATCGAAAGCTGGCCGCGGAGCAGATCGTGCAAGGTGACGAAACCGAGCAGCTTTTTCCCCGAATCGTCTGTGATCACGAGGGTGTTTGTGGTCGCCTGGAGGA
Organism: Verrucomicrobiota bacterium; assembly: GCA_040006335.1. Lineage (GTDB taxonomy): Bacteria > Verrucomicrobiota > Verrucomicrobiia > Chthoniobacterales > UBA10450 > AV69. The sequence continues at coordinate 462 of JBDTXE010000112.1, forward strand.
GAAGGCCCTGCGATTCGCGAATAGATTGGCCGGGGCGGCAACTCACCGGAGATTCCAGGCGCAAAGATCGATGGCCTTCGAGGGCAGCGGTTATTTCCGCACGGGAAACGACGCCGATCAGCGCCTCATTATCCACCACCGGAAAGAAGCGATAGGGATGCTCCTCGATTAGTTTTGCCATCGCCTCCTCCGTGCGCTCGTGGAGCGCGACCGGATTGAAGTTAGCCAGCGCGGAGATAGGCAGGTTTTGCCAGGAACGAAGATCGCGCGGGGGGATGAGGTGTTCGAGCTGATGGCCATCCTGCATGAGGACCTCCTCGTAAAAATTCATTTTGCTGAGGGAACGCGCGATGACCTGGCTGATGAGGCCGGCCAGCATAAGACCGGGCACGAGCGCGAATTGGTGCGTCATTTCGAAAATAATGAGAATGGCGGTGACGGGCGCGAGCACGACGGCTCCGAGACAGGCACTCATGCCACCGACCGCGAGGACGACGACATCGCTTTGCGTGAGATGTAGAAAATGGCCGCCTAGGGCGGCGACAAACGCGCCGCACATGCCGCCGAAGAACAGGTTCGGGGAAAAAATTCCGCCACAACAGCCGAAGCCATAGCAGGCGATCGTCGCGAGCAATTTACCGACCAGAAGAAGGGCGGCGAGCTGCCAGGTGAAACCGTGATTTAGCGCATCCGTAAGGTCGTCGTAGCCGAGGGCGAAGACACCAAGGCGCGCGGTGTAGAGGAAGACGCCGACGCCCAGCCCCCAAGTGATTAGACCGCCGGCAAGCGGGTGCAGCCAGGCTGGGATGGCGCGCAAACGTTTAGAGCATCGCCGTAGCCAAAGTGAACCGCGTTGGAATGCGAGCCCGGCGACGGTGGCCAGGCCGGCGGCGATCGGCATTAGCAGATAGGAACGCCAGGAAGGATCACCAATCTGCGGCAAATTGAACGCGGGCTGCGGCCCGATAAGCGCGTGGACGATGAACGCTCCGATGACGGCGGCGAGGAGCACTGGGCCGAGTGCGCGGCTGTTGAGGTCGCCGATGATTTCTTCAAGCACAAACGCGACGGAGGCGAGCGGCGCATTGAAGGCCGCGGCCAAACCAGCGGCGGCACCGGCGGCGCTAGCTGCGCGACGATTCTGTTTCGAAACGCCGAGCCAGCCAGCGAGGGTGGAGGAGAGGTTGCTGCCGATTTGCACGGTCGGCCCTTCGCGGCCGAGGCTTTGTCCTCCGCCAATGCAAAGCACGCCGGCGACGAATTTTACCAGGGAAATGCGGCGCGGAGCGGTGCCAAATTCCTTCCAGTAATTCAGTTTCACCTGCGGAATGCCGCTCCCGGCGGCACTCGGCGCGAGCGAAAAAAGAAGCCAGCCGGTGATGAGCGAAGTGACGACGATGGTAACGAAACTGAGACCGATAAAGCGCCAGCGATCTTGCGCCGAAGCGACAAAGGTGTGGCCGTAGAGCCAGTTAATCGCGAGCTGAAAGCCGACCGCGGCCAAGCTCGCCGCCAGGGCATAAATGCATGTGCCAAGGATCGGGCGGGCCCGCGCGTGCAGGTGATGAAATTTTTCCGCGACCGATTCCATCCTCGACCATACGGTGGGGCGAGTGGAGGCGAAATGCTAGGCCGCGGTGCTTTTCTGCTCCAGATCGAGCAGCAGTCGCTTTCGCCACACTCCCCCGCCGTAACCGCTGAGCGAGCCATCCTTGGCGATGACGCGATGACAGGGGATGAGGATACAGATGCGATTGGTGCCGTTAGCTCGCGCGACCGCCCGGACCGCGCGGCGATTGCCCACGCGTTGGGCGATGTCTTCGTAGCTGACCGTTTTTCCGTGCGGAATCTTTTGTAGTTCCTGCCAGACGTTTTCCTGGAAATCAGTTCCGCGGACGGTGAGGGGCACGCTGAAGCGATCCAGCTCGCCCGCGAAATATTCTCCCAATTCCGCGCGGAGCCGTTGCAGGGTTTTGTTTTCGCCGGGAAGCACTGCGCAATGAAAGCGCTGGCGCAGATCTTCATACGTTCCTTCCAGGCCGCGACGGTCGGCGAATTCGAGAAAGCAAACGCCACTTTCATTCGCCGCCGCAACCATTGGGCCGATCGATGTTTCGATCATGGTCATGCGAATGCAATCGCTGGCGCCGTCGCCATTGTCGCCGCGGGTGCGGGCGAGCGCGGCGTTGAAGCCGCTGTGCGAATGGAAACCGTTCCCCAGCATGACGTCTTCCTTCGGCTCGCCGTTACGCAACTGGGTGAAAGCTGACGAAAGCCGCAGGCCGCGCGACCAATCGGAAAAGGTCATGCCGTAATTCTGCTGGAACCAACGGCGCGCGCGTTCCGGCGATACGCCCATTGTTCGCAGGTCAGCGGCGCGCACCCGTTCCTCGGGCTGGGCGCTGACGCGTCCCATCACGTGCGCGACCCACTCTGGCGGCTGGCCGTTGATCAGATCGGGACGGCACCGCTTGCAGGGGCGGTAACCAGCGGCGATAGCATCGGAAATTTCTGGAAAAAATTCGATGTTTTCGCGTTTCGGCCGGGCCGGACAGGAAACCCGACAGAAAATTCCGGTGGTCTTGACCGCGATAAAAAAGACGCCGTCGTAAGTGGCGTCGCGCGCATCGCGGGCGCGCTCCATTTCAGCGAGGGAAATTACGTTCGTTTTCACAGCAGCATTCTACCATGGTCGTAAACCGAAATTGCGACGTGACATCGAGCGGGGAATTTCCTTCAACAAAACAATGTCGCGTACTGCAAACTAGCCCTACTGCGTCTGCCGATAATGTTATTCGAAGAATTTTTTTGCCAAGCTGTGGGCGGTTCATAGAATGGCGCACGCTCTCTCGGGAGCACGCGCCTAAACTTAACCCTTCGTTTATCTGAAGCACCCACGTCCTCCAGCCAACTCCATCGCGTCTCTTGACTGGCGGCTGGGGTCTAGGGCGCGTCGAAGCCGTTAGGAGCCATGGCCAATCTTTTCCCGCGCTGGAGCAATTGGTTGCCGCTGAAGCTGGCGATCTGCGGCGCGGTTGTCGTCACTGCTCTCACGGGCGCCACCTGGTATTACATCACGCCGAAATATACCCGTGTAGGCTACGAACCGATCCAGCCGGTGCCGTTTCCGCATGATATCCACGTCACCCAACTGGGGATGGATTGCCGTTATTGCCACAGCTTCGTCGAAGTGGCGGCGCACTCGAATATTCCGAATACACAGACTTGCATGGCGTGCCATCAGCAGGTGCAAAAAGATAATCCGAAGCTCGAACCGGTGCGGGCGAGCTGGAAAACCGGGAACCCGGTGGAGTGGGTGCAGATTCATCGCACGCCCGATTACGTCTTCTATAATCACAGCGCCCACGTCAACCGCGGGATCAGCTGCGCCAGCTGCCACGGACCGGTCAATCACATGCCGGTGGTCTATCACGCCAAGCCGCACAGCATGGCCTGGTGTCTCGAGTGCCACCGCAACCCGGAGAATTTCCTGCGGCCCGAAGACCAGATCACAAATCTCGACTGGAAACCGGAGGATGTGCATCCGGCGGCGTTTGTCGCGAAATATGGGAAGCCGAGCGGGGTGCAGGACGATTGGACGCAGAAGAAAAATCTGACCCAGCGCGAGATTGGCCAGACTTTGAAAGAAAAGTGGAACATTAATCCGCCCGTGACCTGCCAGGGTTGTCATCGATGAAACGAATCGTTTCCCATCCGCCAGCTCCCGCGACCGGCCGCCAGTACTGGCGCGGCCCGGGCGAGTTGAGCGATACGCCGGAGTTCCGGAGTTGGCTGGAGCGCGAGTTCCCGGCGGGCGCGGCTGAGCTCGAAGGCGATGAATGGTCGCGCCGCAGCTTCCTGAAATTGATGGGCGCTTCGGTGGCGCTGGCGGGTTTCGGCTTAAGCAGCTGCCGTCGTCCGGAGATGCATCTGGTTCCCTTCACTAAATCGGCGGAGTGGACCATTCCCGGCAAACCTTTGTATTACGCGACCGCGATGCCGCGGCGCAACGGCGCCATTCCGCTCCTCGTCACCACGGTCGACGGGCGCCCGATCAAGCTCGACGGCAATCCGCTACACCCGGCCAGCAATGGCGGCAGCGATGTTTTCGTCCAGGGCGCGATCAACGATCTCTATAATCCTCTGCGGACCAGGCAGGTGACGGAGAAGGGTAAGGCGACCGACTTCGCGGCGTTTGAGAAATACCTGGCGGATCTGCGCGGAAAAATGTCGGCCGACGGTGGCGCCGGCCTCGCCTTTCTGGTGGAGCAAACGCATTCGCCCACGCGCGAACGAATGCGCGCCGAGCTGGAGAAAACGTTCCCGCGGATGCGTTGGTGCGTTTACGATCCCCTGCTGAGCGAAGCGCAGAATTTCGCCACCTCGCTCAGTTTCGGAGACAATTCACGGCTGATTCCCCGCCTCGAACGCGCCGATGTGATCTTGGCCCTGGATCACGACTTCCTCGATTGCGGCGAAGGCGATCTTACCAGCACGCGTGCGTTCACTTCGCGACGGCGGGTCGAATCGGCCAAGGACTCGATGAATCGCCTCTACGTGGTGGAGAATCGTTTCACGCTTACCGGCGCGATGGCGGATCATCGTCTTCGATTACCGGCCAGCCAGATTGCGCTCTTTGTTCACGCCCTTGCCGGAAAAATCGCAGGCGCGACACAGGACGCCGGTCTGGGCTCTGTCCTCGCTACGCTACAGGTGCCGCCGGGGAAGCCGCTGTGGGATGAAGCCTGGTTGAACGAACTGGCGGCCGATCTTCAGTCGAAACCGGGCGCCAGTCTGGTCTTGCCCGGCCCGAGTCAGCCGGTGGTGGTGCAATTGCTCGCCTACGGCATCAACACCGCGCTCAAAAACATTGGGACGACGATGGTGGTGCGGGAGTTTGCGCGCAATGCTCACGACAACAGTATTCTGCAGCTGGCGGGCGATATTGCGGCCGGCCGGATTCAGCAGCTTTTCATCCTCGGCGGAAACCCAGTCTATAATGCGCCGCGCGCGCTCACGATCGATCCGCAGACGAATGCGCCGGTGGATTGGCCGGAGCTGCAGAAACGCGTGCCCGAGGTGGTGCGGCTCGGCTATTTCGAGGACGAGACTTCCCCGCTCTCACGCTGGAATATCCCGGCTTCTCATTTTCTCGAGTCGTGGGGCGACGCGCTGACGGCGGAGGGCGCATATCTCGCCATTCAACCGATGATCATGCCGCTCTTCGGCGGGTTGTCGGAACTCGATTTGATCAATGCCGTCCTCGGTCGGCCGAAAGTCGAAGGGCCGGATCTGATTCAGGAAAGTTTTCGCGCGACCTCGCCTCCGGGCGAGCCGGCGGCGGCGTGGTCGAAGTTTCTTCGCGACGGTTTTGCCCCGCACGTCGAGCTGCGCGACCGGCCGCCTTCGTTCAATGGCAACACTGCCGGTGGCATTGCCCACAATCTTTGGTCACCGACGCCGGCGCCGACTCCGGATTCACCGGAGATCGTGCTCGTGCGCGATTACTCGGTCGATGACGGCCGCTACGTCAATAACGCCTGGCTGCAGGAGATGCCCGACCCGATCACGAAATTGACCTGGGATAATGCGGCTTATCTCAGCCCGAGGTATGCGAAACATCTCGGGGTTAACACGGGCGATCTAATCAAGATAAGCGTGACTGATACGGCGAGGATCCCGGCCAAGGCGGATGCGAAGGCCACCCCAACACGGCCGCCGGCTCCAGGCGCTTCCCCAGCGCCGATGCCCGCCGGCACGCCGCCGGTGCGCGAGCTGGTGATCGCGGCGCTGGTCATGCCCGGCCATGCGGATAACTCCATCACTATTCCGCTGGGTTACGGTCGCGAAAGTTTGAACGGCCTGGGCGAGCACGTCGGTTTCAATGCCTATCTCCTGCGCACCCCGAACAATCCGCATTTTATTATCGCCGACACCGATCCGTCCACCGGGAAACCGAAGACGATCGAAAGCGTGAAGGTCGCGAAAGTTCCGGGAAAATATCCTTTCGCCATTACCCAGGAGCATTTCTCGATCGAAGGCCGCGGGTTGGTTCGGGAAGCAACCCTCGAGCGTTTCCGCGAAGATCCGGAGTTTGTGAAGAAGATCGCGGGCGACGACGAGTTGCCGGCAAAATTGCCCAGTCTTTATGCGCACCCACCGTTGGACGCGCCGCAACAGTGGGGCATGGCGGTAGATCTCAATACCTGCACCGGTTGCAGCGCCTGTGTCGTGGCCTGCCAGGCGGAAAATAACATTCCGGTGGTGGGTAAACTGCAGGTGTCACACGGGCGCGCCATGCATTGGATGCGGATCGATCGCTACTTCGCCAGCGAAGCGAAGATGGACCAGGACAACGGCATCATGCCCGATAATCCGGAGATCGTGCACGAGCCAATGATGTGTCAGCACTGCGAGAATGCGCCGTGCGAGACCGTCTGTCCGGTTAACGCCACCGTTCACAGTGATGATGGCCTGAACGTCATGGCCTACAACCGCTGTATCGGGACGCGGTATTGCGCGAACAACTGTCCGTTCAAAGTGCGCCGCTT
>JBDTXE010000113.1:0-6933 GCA_040006335.1 Verrucomicrobiota bacterium
TGGTAGAGCAGGGGACTCATAAGCCCTTGGTCGGGAGTTCAACTCTCCCCCCTGGTATATTGCCGCCGGGCGACGATTACGGGGTGCGGGTGGTGAGAGAGTTGCTCACCAGGGGTCTCCGCTTGCACTTCTCCGCAGCGTCGCCCTCTCCCACATGAAACTTCGCGATCATGAAAATCTTTTTCTTAGGTCCGCTCCACTGATGGAACCAAGGCTTTCATTGGCGGCCGGGTTTGTCGCCGCGGCGGAACGTTTTCCAGAGCGCCCGGCTATTGATGTCGGCGGCGAACTTTCCTACGGAGAGTTGCTGCATCGCGCGAAATGCCTGGCGGCGACGATTCAGCGCGAACATTCAGCCGCCAACGGACCGGCCCTAAGCGCAGTCTTCGCCTATCGGTCGCAGACCGCGTTTGCGGGAATCCTCGGCGCTCTCCTGGCGGGTCACGGTTACGTCCCGTTGAATCGCACTTTTCCGGTCGAGCGAACCCGGCTGATGCTGGAGCGTTCGCAATGCCAGGTCGTGATCATCGACGCCGCCTCCGAGCCTCAGCTCGAAGCGGTACTCGCAGGTATCAATGCGCGTCTTGCCCTGATCCTGCCCGAGCGCGCAGACGTTTCGGAATTGCGCAGCCGGTTCCCGAACCACCGAATTTTCGGCGCGAGTGATCTCTGCGATGTAGAAAGTCTCCAGGGGGCAACTCCGGATGCTATAGCTTACCTTCTGTTTACCAGCGGCAGCACCGGCCAACCCAAGGGAGTGATGGTCTCTCACCACAACGTGCGGCACTACGTTGATTACGTGAGTCGGCGCTACGGTTTCAGCAGTCAGGATCGGTTATCGCAAACCTTCGACATGACGTTCGATCTGTCGGCGCACGATATGTTTGTCGGGTGGCAAAACGGAGCCTGCGTTTGTTGTCCGACCGCGAAACAACTCATCAAACCAGGCGCTTTCATCAACGACGCGCGGTTGTCGGTCTGGTTTTCGGTGCCCTCGACTGCGGTTTTCATGCGGCGTTTTGGTGTGCTGAAGCCGGGGATGTATCCCGGTTTGCGCTTGAGCTTGTTTTGCGGCGAAGCTCTGCCGGTGGAGGTGGTGCAGCAGTGGCTCCAAGCCGCGCCCAATTCGATCATCGAAAATATTTACGGGCCAACCGAACTCACCATCGCCTGCACCGCCTATCGATGGGACCGGGAAAAATCGCCCGCGGAAGTAGAGCAGGGTGTCGTGCCCATCGGCGAGCCTTTTGACGGGATGCGCGCTCTCATTGTCGACGACGAATTGCGTGTCGTGCCCGAGGGAGGAGACGGCGAACTCGTTATGACCGGCCCGCAGCTTACCCTGGGCTATTGGCAGGACGAAGCGAAGACGCGGAAAGCGTTTGTGCGTTTGCCGGGTGAGACGGAAACCTTTTATCGCACCGGCGACAGAGTACGAAAAGGTGAGTGCGGGGGCCCGTTACTCTACCTCGGCCGGTTGGATAGTCAGGTGAAAATCCTGGGACATCGGGTGGAATTGGGGGAGATCGAGGCAGCCGCGCGCGACGCCTCGCAGATTGATGGCGCAGTCGCGCTGGGTTGGCCGATGAATGCCGGCGGTGCCGACGGGATCGAGCTTTTTCTACAGGCGGATGAACGCGAGACGGCCACGCTTCTCGATCAACTTAGGAAGCGTCTGCCCACCTATATGGTTCCGCGGCGGGTGCATTTTTTGCCCCACTTCCCTCTAAATTCGAATGGCAAATACGATCGCGGGGCGTTGTTGAAGATCTTGAGGGAAGAGGCATAAGAGCAGGCAGCTTGAGCGTGACGCGGGCGATGCACGACTACCCGGATGTATAAGCAATGGATCAGGCATCTGCCGCGCGCCCAGCGTGAAGTGGTGATCGAAGCGGCGGAATCCGCCAGCTTGAGCAAGGTGCGACGCGCATTGAAAACGCTGCGCGAGAATGCGAGCGCATACCCTTCGCTGCAGGTCGAGCTTCTTAGCACGCAGAACCTCGAGCCGGTTCTCCCGTTTCTGGAGTTCGGCCTCCGCTGCCTGCCGACTAACCCTGAGATCAAATTGGCGCCGCTGGATGACGTCGAGGGTCACCTGGCGCAGCCACGGTCGATGGAGGCGCCTGGGCTGGATGCGCGCGTGCTCATTTGGCGAGTGGAGGAGGTTCTACCCGAGGCATTGTTCCCGGTCTCGCAAGGATTCCCCGATGGATTGGAAGCGAGAATTGCAAGGGCCAGCGAGCGGGTGGATAGAGTGATCAAGCTCCACTTGAAAAACGCCGCTGGGGTTCCGCTTTTCATTTCTACGCTGGCGTTCCCCGCGCACATCTCGAATGGGATCTTCAGTTCGCAACATCGCGCGGGGGTTTTCGCCGCAGTCACCCGGATCAATCTTCATATTTACGAAGCAGCCTTTGCGCAGAAAGGAATTTACGTCCACGACCTCGCTGCCTGGGCAACGTTGGAAGGGCGGGAATCGAGCGATGCGCTGTTGGATTTCATGGCGCGCCAGCCCTTGAGTGCGACAGCGCAGCTCTCCTTCAGTTTTTTCCTCGCACGTTCCCTGCGGCCACTTTTATTTCCACGGCACAAGGTTCTCGCGGTTGATCTGGATCAGACTCTATGGGGCGGGGTCATTGCTGAAGAAGGGTTGCAGGGTCTTGCTTTGGGGCACGACTTTCCGGGCAACATCCATCTGCGCATTCAGCGCGAGCTGCTCGAGCTCCGCGAACAAGGCGTTTTGCTCGTCCTTCTCTCCAAGAACAACGAGGCGGACGCTCGCGAAGGTTTCACCTCGCATCCCGAAATGTTGCTGAAATGGGATGACTTCATTGTCCGGAAAGTGAACTGGGATCATAAACACGATAATCTGCGGGCGGCGGCGAATGAACTCAGCCTCGGCCTCGACAGCTTCGCTTTTCTGGATGACTCCGATTTTGAACGCGAGCAAATGCGACAGTCCATTCCGGAGGTGTTGGTGCTAAACGAAAGTGGAGATCCGTTGCATATGCTCCGTGCTCTGTGGGAAACGGACGCCTTCAACTCTTTTACGCTCTCGACCGAAGACCGTCAGCGGCACCGGGATTACGAGGTGCGGGCGGAACGGAGTGTCACGGCAACGACTGACGACTTAGAGGGATTTCTGCGCTCGCTCGAGATGCAGGTTCTGATCGAGCAGGTCGGAGATTCCAATCTGGAGCGCGTTGTGTCGATGCTGCAAAAAACGAATCAGTTTAATCTGACCACGCGAAGGCACTCCCGGGTGCAAGTGCAGGCAATGGTGGATCAACCCCGCGCGGTTACGCTCGCCCTGCGATTGCGCGATAAATTTGGTGATCAGGGCATCGTGGCGACCTTATTAGGGGTGCCGCTGGAAGAAGAGACCCTCGTGATCGACAGCTTCCTCGTAAGCTGTCGCGCCTTGGGACGCGGAGTGGAAGATGCGCTCTGGGCGGCTGTGCTCGGGCAAGCTCGGGAAAGAGGATTCAGGAAGGTAAAGGCTTCTTATCTGTCAACGAGCAGAAACGAGATCGTGAGAAACCTTTACGATCGGTTAGGGTTTCGTCGAATTGAGGAGAGCGGTGGATCGGTCCAATATTTGCTCGATCCCTTTACGGAAGTCCCGTTCCCTGGCTGGATTTCCACTGTCGAACCCGAAAATGCCCGATGACCCCCTGTTAACCCTGTTGCTGGATTTTTTCGATCTGCCGTCCGAGACCCCTCCCGCTGAGATCAAGCAGGAGTCGATCGCAGCGTGGGACTCGCTTGCGATGGTGCAGCTGATCACGGAACTGCAGCGAAAGTTCTCGATCGAGTTTGAATTGGAGGAAATTGAAGCGCTCCGGAGTTACGCGGAGATTCGCACCGCCGTCGAAAAAAGGGGGCTTTTACCAACGCATCCCGCGAGTCGCTAGCACTATGTCAACTTTAACGCCCGATCGCGTCCGCACGTTTCTTCTCCAGAAGTACGCTCCAGCCATGAATGCCATGGGATTGAACGCCCAAGCAGCGCCCGACGACTTTGACTTCCTTGTGAGCGGAGTGATCGACAGCTTCGGTATCCTCGAGATGGTGAGCGCGATCGAAGATGAGTTTAAGATTCAGCTCGATATGGAGACTCTAGACGCCGAGCAGATTACTGTGCTGGGCCCATTATCTCGCTACGTCGCGCAAAATGCGGTCGTGAATGGCCAGAATTAGGTAGGTTGGCGCCTCCTCGCCATGTTGCTCCTTTATCGCGATCAGCCCATTTTTCTGAGCGAATTTGAGCATCAGTTGGGTCGCGTCCATCGCGATCTGACGCAGCTGAAGGAAGAGGACGCCCTGCTGAGCGACGTCGAGACGCTGCGCGCGGTGGGGTATTGGAAAAACTTTGGCATGGGTGAAGACGAGACCCTCGCCAGTCTCGCCAAAGGGCCAGCCTCGCGAGTCATGGCGCGCGGGGGAGAGCCCGATGTGGTCGTTTTCCAACACTGCAACGCCGAAAGCGCCGTCCTAGCCTACGCCCCAACAGAAAGAAATATTGCTCTACGAAACCGCTACTTCGCGGCGGAATTGATGAGGGAAGTCCATCTCGATCACCTGCCTTACTTCTGTTCGTTTGCCAGCGGTTGCGCGGGCTTCATGTCGATGCTTACCACTGCCGGCGGAATACTCACTCCTGCCTCGCAAAACGAGCGGCTTCTTTGCGTGATGGCGGACTACGCGCCGCCAGGGGTCCCGTTCGATATGCTAGAGGAACGAATTCTAGGATCGGACCAAACTTCTGCCTTTCTCCTAACGAGCGAAAAGCGCGGGTATCGTCTCCTTGGCCTCAATTATTATTCCACGGTCCGAACCAAGGTGCCGTTTGTCGAAATTGTAAAACGTAGCGTGCAAATGATTCATGAACTAGCGCAAGCTCTCGGGATCGATCTGGCAGCCGCAGAGACAGCAATTCATTATCCTAATATTTTCCCCGATACCTGGAGGATGGTCAGTCGCTACCTTCGCCTGCCGAAGCTCGAGTCGATTGTAGATGACATGGAGGAGCGCGCCCATTGCGGAGCGACAGACTCGGTGATTTCGCTCGGCAAGCATTTTCGCGGTTCCGCCGGGCGGATCCACCTTGTAATCAATTACGGCGTCGGCTTGCACCTTGGAATCTGCGTGTTGGAGGAACAGGATGTTTAACTCCGACCAGGAAGAAGAGAGGTTTTTCCCAGCTCTGAAGAACAGGCTGCTGCAGCAGATTGCGCGGGTTTCTCCCGGTGCCACCAGTTGGCGCGTCCGCTTTCATCGTTGGCGGGGAGTCCACATCGGCGAAAAGGTCTGGATCGGCTACGACACCATTATTGAGACCTCGCGGCCAGACCTCGTGACCATTAAGGATCGCGCCACCCTGCAAATGCGCGTTCTGATCATCGCCCACTTTCGCGAGCAGGAGGGGGTCACAATCGAAGAAGATGTGACGGTCGGGCCGGGATCGATCATCCTGCCGAACGTCACGATCGGCCGGGGATCGATTGTAACAGCGGGGAGCGTCGTGACAAAGTCGGTGCCTCCGCAAACCATGGTTCAGGGAAACCCAGCCCGTGCCATTGCTACGGTAAAGACGCCTCTCAAGCTGAGTGTTTCGGTGAAGGAGTTTGCCAAAGGCCTGCGACCGATCCGCTAGGGGCGAACACCTTCAGCGTGCGCACAACGGTGCGATAGATGGCTTCGCTGCTTCCGATGCGCAGCAAGATCTTTCTTTCAGGGAGATAAAATTGGGGCAGGGTGGCGTGAAACCTTCTTTCGGCAAGGGGCAGCACAGTGCGCGTAACTGAACAGACTTCGGATCCACTTTCTCCTCCGCGCGGCAGGACCATCGGTTTCTTGCTGTTTCTGGCAGCGTTGGCTGCCGCTTTCTCCGTGCCGCTGTATCAGCTTTTCCGGCTGGCGACCCACAGCAACCTGCACTCCCACATTTTTTTAATCCCGCTGGTCACCTGCTATCTGCTCTGGATCGAGCGGGAGCGTCTTCCCTCGCACTACGTAAGCGCGACCGGCTGGGCAACTCTGGTCGGCCTGCTCGGCGTCGTCGCAACCGCGCTGGCCCTCTTCCTCCCTCGTCGCGGATTCGCCATCAGCGACAGCGACTATCTATCGCTCATGGCCTTCGCCTTGGTCTGTTTCGTCAACCTGGCCGGCTTCCTTTTCAAGGGGCGCAAATGGATGTGGGCGGCGGCGTTCCCGATGGCGTTCCTTATCTTCTTTGTCCCGATGCCGGACGCTGTTGCAGACTACCTAGAGAACGCTTCCAAATTGGCCTCGGCCGACGTGGCGAACGCATTTTTTGCCGTGACCGGGACGCCCGTTCTGCGTAACGGTCCCATTTTCGTTCTCCCGGGAATCACGATTGAGGTGGCGAAAGAGTGCAGTGGCATTCGTTCCAGTTACGTCCTTTTTATCACGAGCCTTCTCGCTTCCTACCTTTTCTTGAGATCGCCATGGCGCCGGACAATCCTGGTGGCGGCAGTGATCCCTCTGGGCTTGTTGCGCAACGGATTTAGGATCCTTGTTATCGCGTTGCTTTGCGTGCACATCGGGCCGCACATGATCAACAGCGCGGTGCATCGCCGCGGAGGGCCATTTTTCTTCGTGGCCTCACTGGTGCCTCTCTTCGCCATCATCTGGTGGTTACGCCGGGGTGAGGCCCGCCGGCAGTTGACCACGGAGCGAACGTCCGGACCGGCCGACGCAATTCCTGAGTAAGAAGCCGGGGGTGGCCCGGGGTTCGCACCCGCTCGCTGGTAACTGAAAGCGGCCGTTCAGTGAAGAACGGCCGCTCCAGTCGTTTCTGTGGGGCAGATTATTACCGCTTCAGGTAGCGCCGCGCGATCCCGAGACCGGTCAGGGCGCTTCCGAGCAACATCGCAGTCGCTCCACTATCTGGCACATTCTCGTGCTCGC
>JBDTXE010000114.1:0-6892 GCA_040006335.1 Verrucomicrobiota bacterium
TTCCTGCTGGTAAATTTCGGGCGCAACGTCCTCGCCAAATATGCGGGCAGCCTCTACCAGCCGGGCGCGCAGGATGAGGGCTCGGTCTTCAAAATCAACATGCTCCTGCAACGTTTGCCAGAGCTGAAGGGTGGGCAGTTGTCCGCGCCGGAAGCTTTTTGCGGCACCTTTCACAGTGACGAGGGCTACGAACAGATGAACCGCAGCTACGAACAGGCGCGCCGCGGCCAGCTTCCCGAGCACACGCCCTGCGAAGTGTATTGCCATACTCTAACGGATGACAGCATTCTGGCGCCCGAGCTCCGGCGGCAGGGCTACCAGACGATGACGCTTTTCGGCCTGGATACACCGTGGGGCTTGTTTGCCCGCGACAATTCCACCATGCGCGCCGAAGCGCAGAAGCGCTTTGTCGCCAGTATCAGCCAGTGGCTCGAAGCGCCTCTTGAAAGCTACCTCGCGGTGGCGCGTGATGGCACTCCGTGTCTTGAGAGCAAAAGTCCGGTTGATATTGAAGACGCCCTCGGGCTTTACCACGGCAACATTTTCCAGGATGCGCCGAGTTTTCCCTTCGCGATGAACAAGGCGCAGGCCGGGAGCTGGGGGGTGGAAACGGAGTGGGATAATGTCTTTTTCTGCGGCTCCAGTGCGCAACGCGGCGGCGCGGTCAGTGGCATCCCGGGCCACAACGCGGCGATGAAGGTGCTCGAAGTAGCCGGTAAACAGTCCCGAAATGACAAGTGAACTGGATGCGCATGGATTGCTCGTCGCCTGTTCCGAGTGCGGGCAGAAGAACCGTCTGCGCTGGCTCGGCCTCGGGAAAATGTTCCGTTGCGGCAAGTGCGCGCACGACTTGTCGCTGCCGGCCGTGCCGGTGGAAGTTCCGACCGAGGCTATCTTCGACGCGCTAATTCGTGGCGCTACCTTGCCGGTGCTGGTGGATTTTTGGGCACCATGGTGCGGACCGTGCCGGATGGTTGCGCCCGAGTTTGAGAAGGTGGCAGAGCAGGAGATGGGTCGCTGCCTTGTGGCCAAGGTGGACACTGAGCGGGTGCCGCACCTCGGTGAACGCCATCATGTCCGATCGATTCCGTCGATGGCGCTTTTCCGCGCCGGGGAGGAAATTGGGCGCCAGGTGGGCGCCATGCCGGCCGCGCAGATCCGGCAGTTCGTGGAATCGAATTTGGAATGATCGCTAGCCCGCGCCGAACGCTTTGACTTCCGCGCGCAGAGCCTGACGAAGAGATGGATCCGGCGAAGGCGCATAACGCAGTTGAATGTAATGCTCGACGATTCGCGCGATGCGCGCGGATTCCTTCGGCAAAGCGAGAGCAGCGCGACGTGCAAATCGAGACGGCCCCTCACATTCTTCACGCGCGGCACCCAAACGTGCGGCTCTGAGACAGAAGCGGCGATAAATAAGCGTGACCTCGTCAGGTCGCGACCTACCGCGGAGATGCAGCCCGAGCGCGACGGCCATGACGAGGAGGACGAGCAGGATTGCGCTCAACAGGGCAAGGACGAAAGGTGTCACGCCCGACACGCCGAATTCACTCGCGAACGCTTGTTGGGCGTCGGCGTCGAAGCTAAGCACGCTCGTGTCCCACTCGTAGTTTAAGGTCTGCCAGGCAAGCCGCAGACGCGTCAGGGCCGGTTGTCGCGAGAGCGCTCGCCCAAACCCATTTTGCCTGACCGTTTCACCGGAAGCGGCAGAGCTTTCGAGGTAGGAATCCAGACCCTGGCTAATCCGCTCCGGCGCGACGATCGCGGTTGGGT
The DNA here is from genome assembly GCA_040006335.1 of Verrucomicrobiota bacterium. Taxonomy (GTDB): domain Bacteria; phylum Verrucomicrobiota; class Verrucomicrobiia; order Chthoniobacterales; family UBA10450; genus AV69. Next base: position 1,774 of record JBDTXE010000114.1, read on the forward strand.
CCACGCGCGTCCATCCGCTTCCGGCCAACCAGACTTCACACCAGGCGTGCGTATCCGACTGGCGAACCAGAAAAAAGTGTCCGACCGAATTAAATTCGCCGCCCATGTAACCGACGATCACGCGCGATGGCACGCCGGCGAGCCGCATCAGGGTGGCAAAGCTGCTGGCGTAATGTTCGCAAAACCCGAGGCGTCGATGGAAAAGAAAGTCCTCGAGGTCGTTCTTCTGGTAGGTCCCCGGCGAAAGAGAATAACGGAAGTGCTGATCACGAAAGAAAGCCAGCCCGCGCTGCACCACGGCCTCGGGCTTCCCCGCATTCGACCACTCTTCCGCCAGCTCGCGCACCTTCGGAGTGATCCCCCGCGGCACTTCCAGAGTGAGCGCACGTTCCCGAGCGGAAAGTTCCTGCGAGCCCCGTTTGATGACAGACGTCACTTCATAACGACGTGGTTTGGTGATCGGCTGCCAGCTCCAGAGATAATCGCCGGGAGCGCGCGCCGCACCCGACGGCGCGGCCACGGGCCAATCCAGGGCAAACATCCATCGCCCACCGTGAGGCTCGAGTGTGATCAATTGCCGCAGCGTCTGCCCGGGGACGGCGTCCTGCCGATGAGGAAGAATCGCCGGCGCGGAAGGCGCGCGCCAACGCATGCCGTTGCCATTCCACATCACCAGACCACGCCAGTATAATTCGGCAGGCCGCGGTATTTTTCCGTCAGGAAATTCGGCGCGAAAAGCGATGGCCGGCGAAAGGGCCAGCTTTTCCACGCTGCCAGGCTCAAGCTCATCGCTGAAGCCGGCGGTGGATGCGCTCCCGGGAGTGAGGAGGCGAAAGCCAGTCGTAATGCGCGGAAAAACGAAGAAGAGCAACACGATCAAGGGCAACGCTTGTAAGATCAGAGAACAGGCGAGCCGCAGCGGCGGACGGAGGTCGCCGACGGCACTTCCGCGATGGAATTGCACCAGCGCCGCCAGAAGAAGGACAAAGGCGAGGAGGAGGCAAACCGATATAGTCAGACTTTGCGCGAGGAATAATCCGCACAGGCAGATGATCCACGACAGCATGACCATGAAGAGAAATTCGCGCGCGGTGTGCGCCTCCACGATTTTCAACGCCATCAGGACAACGACGAGCGAGATGCCCGGTTCGATCCCTCTAAGCGCGCCGTAGCTCAAGACAATCGCGCCGAGGGCGAGGGCGGCGAGGACCAATTTCCATACGACCGAACGCAGACGATAGCCGCGCGGTTCCATCCAGAATTTGGCCGCGATGGTGACGAGGAGGAGGCCCGGAACCCACGGCGCCAAGGTAGCGAACAAGGGAGGCAAGGTGAAAACAAGGGCGGCCGCGAGCCAGAGGAGTGGTCGGCGCGGGATGCGCGTGTCGTGTTGGCGGAGCGCATTCATGTGAAGAGGGCGAGAGCACGCAGGCATTGCCGCAGATGCATCTCTCCTAACGAAGAATGAATAATGACGCCCGGCAGGCGCAGACTATAAGAACGCTGGCTGCGCTCGGCTTCCAGCACCCATTGCGTCAGCTGTCGCAGGCGCGCCTCCAGGTCATTCCCCGGCACCTTGGCGAAATCCAACGACAAAGTGCCGCCCACTTCCCGCTGATATTTTTTCGTCAACATGGGCTGGCCGCGTGCCACCGCCTTCCAGTCGACGTGCCGCTGCGATTCGCCCGGCACATAGGGACGGACGCCAGCGAACTCATCGCCGTCGCCGGTATCGGCATCGGGACGAATCGCTTGCGTCGAAATGAAACTCTCCGGGAGGGGGCGTTCGCCCTCGGGCTTCGGGTAAACGAGGTAAGCTTGTGAGGTCGAGATCGACTTGGTTGCGCGCACAATGCCGAGAGGATAGGCGCTGCTGAGACGTAGCTTTTCGACGAGGTGGTGACCGCGTGTGGGCGCGGTGAAACGCAAAACAGTCCGAGCGGCTCGTGCGGCGCCGATTTCATCGACGCGCTCTTCCTCCCCGCCGGAGTCGGCGGCTTGGATGCTAACGAAATATCGAAAACGACGTGAGGTGTTTCCAATTTCCACCGGGAGAGAAACTTCATCGCCGGCAAAGACCGGTTTGGGCGCCTCCACCATTGCCGCCAGGCCGGCGACATTCAGGAGAGTGTGGGCGATGGAAACCGCGGCCACGCTGCCAAGGGCAAAAAAGAGCAGGTAGGCGGCGGCGTTATTCTGGCTGGAAGCGCCATACCAGATCGCGAGGAGGACGAAGAGGAGACCGCATCCGGCCGCGGTCAGTCGGACCCGCAGACGATCGTCCGATTTCACGGCACTGGCACCGTCCGCAAAAGCGCATCCGCCATGGTGCGCCCGCTCTGACCGGAGTGCGCGAGGTCGTGGCCAAGCCGATGCCCCATCACCGCTACACCCGTAGCCTGGAGATCTTCCGGGAGCACCAGATCGCGCCCGTCCATCAGCGCCCAAGCCTGCGCGGCCCTCAGAAGCGCGAGACCCCCCCGCGGGGAAATGCCACTGCTATGGCGTTGCCGCGAGGCATCGAGCAGGTCCTGTAAATAATCGAGCAACGCGGGGGCAGTATGCACTTGGCGCACGCGCAGCTGAATCTCCCGCAGAATATCGAGACTGAAGACCGGTTTCAGTTCTTTCAACATTTCGCGCCGATCCATCCCGAGGAGCATCGCCCGCTCGTTGGCCCGGTCGGGGACGCCAAGATCGATCCGCATCAGAAATCGATCCAATTGCGATTCCGGGAGGGGAAAGGTTCCGACCTGGTGCTGCGGATTCTGGGTGGCGATGACAAAGAACGGATCGGGTAACGCATGCGTGACTCCATCGGCGGAAACCTGACGTTCCTCCATCGCCTCCAACAGCGCGCTCTGAGTCTTGGCGGTGGTGCGGTTTACTTCGTCGATCAACACCACCTGGGAAAAAAGCGGACCGCGATGGAAAACGAAGCGCTGCTTTTCGCGGTCGAAGATGGAATTGCCGATGATATCGGCCGGGAGGAGATCGCTGGTAAATTGAATGCGCTGAAAGGCGAGACCGAGAGAGCGTGCGAGCGCCTGAGAAAGCGTGGTCTTGCCGACGCCGGGGATGTCTTCAATCAAAAGGTGGCCGCGGGCGAGAAGTGAGGCGACCGCCAGCTTCACGGCCTGTCGCTTGCCCACGATGACTTCGCAGATCTGATTGATGAAGGCGTCGATCTGCTCCGTCATGACGGAATTTCGATTTGTCTCCGCCGTGTCGCAACTCCGCGCCTTTGGGAGCGAGACGTCCAGGTGTCTAAGCGGCCGCTTGCGCAGGGACAATCGTCGCCGGCCTCTTGGCGGCGTCCAGGGCGGCGCAAAGATCTTTAAAACTGAGCGGCTTGGCCAGAATGGTCATGGCCCCGGACTGCGAAAGTTCGCTCAGTTCCGAGGAGCCGGTCACGAGGATAACGCGGGCATCTGGATTTTTAGCTAAAATATTGCGGCAGGCGGTGGCACCGTTGAGGCGGGACATGCGGTAGTCCATCAAAACGACGTCCGGCTTATGCTTGTTATAGGCGTGAATGGCCTCGAGGCCGGATCCCACCACTTCCACGACCTCGTGCTGGCAATGGCTAACCAACTCCGCGAGTGATGTGCCAACGCTCTTTTGGTCGTCCGCGATCAACACGCGCATAGCGTCGGATGCAGAAGTTTTCGTGCCACCAACGCCCGATCCGACAAATCAGCTTAAAAATTCCGCGACGGGCTCCAGCGGCTTGATGTGAGTGCAGAAGATCTTGAACGCGGCCAGAATAGGAACGGCTACGATGATGCCGACGACGCCCCACATCCATCCCCAGAAGGTGAGAGACAGCAGGATGATGACGGGATTGAGGGTGAGGGAGCGGCCCATAACCCAAGGGGTGATGAAATTCCCTTCAAGGGTGCCGTAACCCAGATAGATCGCGGGGAAAATGAGGGCGTAACCGAAATTATCGAAACTGAGCGCGGCCCCGATGGTCATGCAGATAATGCCGGCGAGCGCCCCGATGTAGGGCACGAAGTTCAAGACCGCCACCATCACGCCCCACATGATCGGATTCCGCAAGCCGAGCAGGCCCACCGTTGTGCCGACGGCGACGCCGAGGCAGCAGTTAATGGCTGTGACGGTGAGGAGATAGCGCGAGACGTGGGATTCAATGTCGTGGGCGATGGAGACCGCGGTCTTTTTGTCCGAGAGCGTGGGCATCATTTTGATGATCTTGTTCATGAAGACGCCGTCGTAAACTAACAGAAAGTAGAGAAGGATGAAAAAGAGCACGGTGCTCCCGATGAACTCCGGCGTGCGCACGAAGAGCATCTCGGTGATCGGGTGTTTCTTGACTTCGACCGCCGCTTTCGCCGGCGCCTCCGGAGCGGCCAGCTTTTCGATTTCGCCACTGGCCTGCGCCACCTGATCCATCGATTTCTTCACCGGCATTAGTTTATGCTGCAGTTCGCTCAAACCAGCCGGCGCCTTTTCGATCCAGCCGGAGAGGGGGGTGATCATCGTGGCCACGCCGTAACCGATGCCCCCGAGAAGCGCGAGGAGAACGAGGGCCGCGCCCAGCGTCGGTGGCACCTTGATCCTCGCCAGGGCGCGCACAATCGGCCGGAAGAGATAACTCATCAGGAGCGCGAGAACGACCGGGAGCAACACCGACCGCATGAAATAGATGGTGTAGAAAACCGCGAGAATGAAGAGCCCGTTGAGGGCGATGGAGCGGATGTTAAACGGCTTGTTGAGCAAGTCCGCCACGCGCATGCGCGCCCGCGAAAGGACATCCTTCGACTGCTCCGAATCGTCGAGTATGTCGGTATCGTTGGACGGGGCTCCTGAAGGTCCGTGCATCTTCTTTGCTACTTCGCGCGGCGGTTTACCGGCACGCGTCTGAGTTAGCGGAAATTCGACGGCGGCCACGGGTAGCTAGCACGCTTCGCGCCCGCCCCCCCTGATTGCGCCTGGGAAATGCGGAGCCTCCCGTCTACCCGGCGGCCGAGCCAGTCGGCGCACCGCTAACGTAAGCTACTCAGGAGGCCCTTCCAGCGCGCCCATGCATCATCGCGCGCCTTCTTGTTGGCCTCATTCGCCTCGGGCTCTTCACCTTCGCGCATGAATCCGTGGC
>JBDTXE010000115.1:0-6872 GCA_040006335.1 Verrucomicrobiota bacterium
AACGATGTGGGAGCGCCCGGGATGGATTACCGCGGTTTCCAAAGCGTGCCCATCCATGTGACGGAAGGGTTCAATCTGTATGTGGACGGAAAGGTGAACGGCACCCCGGCCCAGCTCATGGTGGACACGGGTGCATTTGCCACGCTGCTCCATCGCTCCTTTGTGAAACAGATGAAGATCCCGACACGGGACACTCCCTTTAGCTCGGCCGCGGTGAATCTGCGCGAGCGCGGGGTGCAGGTCGCGCGCATCCGCAGCCTTTCGGTGGGGAAAGTCGATTTCGCCGGGCGAAATGTTGGCGTGATTGATCTGAGTGGGCTGATTTATCAGCGGCCGCATGAAGGCGCCAAGCCGATTGCCGGGTTGCTTGGGGCCGAACTTTTGCAGCGGCACCACGGCATCATCGATTTCGGAACGCGCCGTCTGTATCTGAAGCGGTAGCGAGCCAAGCGCGCGGCGGGTTTACTTACCCTTTGACGGCGCGGAACACGCCGAGACATATGACCGGCATGGGCGTACAATTTTCTTACTTCATTCTGGCCAGGGTAATCAGGTCGACAACCGGCAGAAGCCGGCGCCTTCGCGCATCATGATCAATCAAGCTTTTGTTCTCGCGGCGGGATTGGGAACGCGACTGCGGCCCTTAACGGATGAGCTACCCAAGCCACTCATCCCCATTTTTCAAAAGCCGCTCATCACTTTTGCCCTCGATCACCTGATCGATGCCGGGGTGAGCCGCTTTGTCATGAATACGCACCGCCTGCCGGAAACTTTCAGTGCGGTATTTCCCGAAAGAAGCTATCGCGCAAAGCCGATTCAGTTCACGCACGAGCCGACGATTCTTGGCACCGGTGGTGGGATCAAAAATGCCGAGGGCGCGCTCAGCCACGAGCCGTTTTTCGTCTACAGCGGCGACGTGCTTACTGATCTCGATCTCTCCCGGCTGCGTGACGAACATTTGCGCGCCGGAAATCTGGTCACACTCGCTCTCCGCCAGACTTCTTTTCCGCCGACCGTGGCGGTCGCGGAAGGGCGAGTCACCGATATCGGCAGGAAATTTGGCCAAGCTGGGCAATATGATTTCGCCAACGTCTCGATCTGGAACTGGGAGATGCTTGCCCGCATGCCCGGAGGTCAGGAATTATCGTTCGTCCCGGTTCTGCTCGATGCGATCGGGAAGGGCCATCGTATTGGCGGCGTCGTTTCGGATGGTGGGCAGTGGTTCAATATCGGTTCGGCCAAGGAATATCTCCGCGTGCATCGTTTTATCCGAGCGCAAAGCTGGAGGCCGGCTTACGTGGATGACCCGGCTTGGCCGGTCGCGGTGCATCCCACCGCGAATGTTTCTCCCAGCGCCGAATTACTCGGCTGCTCCTCCGTGGGCCCGGGGTGCCAGGTCGGACCCGAGGCCATCCTGGAGGACAGCATTGCCTGGCAGGGTTCGCAAATTGCTCCCCGCAGCAGGCTGAACGGCTGTATCGTCCGCGCCCGGCGAACGACCAGCGGCACCCTTTCCGAAGCAATTATTTGATGAACGACGAATTGCTTCTGACAGAAACCCGGCGCCGTTTTCCTGCCTACGATTCCGAGAAGCTCGAGATGAGCGCGATCGAGAAGGGTGGCTCGGACCGCCGTTTCTATCGCGTCTGCTGCGAGCCGGAACAGTCACTCATCCTGGTAAAGTATAATCGGAACCGGGAAGAGAACCGGCACTATGTCGATATCGCCGAGTTCCTTTCCCAGAATGGGATTCGCGCTCCTAAAATTTACTTCCACGACCCGGACGAGGGCCTGATCTGGGTGGAAGACCTGGGCGAAGCGGACCTTTTCAGCTATCGGCGTGAGGGATGGCGCGAACGGCGTTCGAAATACGCCTCAGCTTTGGAAGAAATAGCGAAGCTGCACGAGATCCCAGAGTCCGGGTGGGCGCCCTGGCGCAGCAGAATGCCGCCGGCCTTTAACGCTTCTCTATACGAGTGGGAGCAGAGCTATTTTTTCGAGAACTGCCTTGGCCGCGTCTTCCACTTGCCGGAAAATGAAGTCACGCGCCTGCAGGAATTACCCGCCTTGCAGAGGATTGCAGATACTCTCGCCGCGCTCCCGCGCGACCTGGTGCATCGAGACTTTCAGTCGCAGAACATTGTGCTGCGCGACGGCGACGCTTACCTGATCGACTTTCAAGGGATGCGGCCGGGGCTGGCGGAGTACGATTTGGCCTCGCTTTTGTATGACCCTTACGTCAGCCTTAGTGGGCAGGAGCGCGAGGAGTTAGCCATAGAGTATTGGGAACATCGCGGGCTCGGTTCGGAAATCGCTGAACGTCAGGAAAGGCTGCGGCTTTGCGCCATGCAACGGCTGATGCAGGCGCTCGGGGCTTACGGTTTTCTTGGCGTGGTGAAAAAGAACGAACAGTTCCTACGCCATATCGACGGAGCCATGCGCTCCCTGGAGGAGGTGCTGGCCGAACACAAAGAAGTCGAACCTCTCCGCAACGTTCTGACGTCTCTTCGGCAGCGGGTCCCCGCTGACCTCGTCCACTAGCGCACGAAGGGATTAGTCGCCCGCTCGTACCCGATTGTCGTGGGCGGGCCGTGGCCTGGAAGAACCGTTACGCTCTCCGAGAGGACGAAGAGCTTCTTCTTTATTTCCGCGAATAGAAGGTCGCCATCACCTCCCGGCAGATCCCAGCGTCCGACACCGCCGGCAAAGAGGACATCGCCACCCACCATGATGTCCTTTTCGTGAGAGTAAAAACAGAGGCTGCCTGGGCAGTGGCCGGGAACCTCCAGCACCTCGAATTCGGCTCCGAGGAAGTCTCGCGCAGGCGTCTCGGTGATGAGAAAATCGGGAGTAACAGTCTCCAGTTCCAATCCGAAACCATAATTGCGAAAGAAATCCGGATCCGAAATCATTGGGACCGTTTCCGGATGGCAACCGACAGGGCAATCGAACTCGCGTTTTATTTTCGCCACATCGGGGATGTGATCGAAGTGCCCGTGCGTGAGGAGGAGCAATTTTGGCGCAATACCCTGTTCTTTCAACCAGGCGCAGCACCCATCCGGCGCGTCGAAGAGGATGGGGCCCTCCGGGGCGGTGAAAACGTAGCAATTCGTCTCAAAAATCCCGCCGCAGAAGGTCAGGTAAGGCTTCATTCGTCGCGCCACCATTGCAGCCGACCTCGCAAAAAGTCGAGCCTGTGCTGCCGCTGATGCGCGAAGACGGAGGAATATTATGGCCATTCAGACCTCTTTTTGAATGTTCCGCGTAGGGCATTGTCTTACTCGCTGCCGCGCCGTTCAGGAGAGTCAGGAACCTTGCTTTCGGGAACGGTATCTGCGACGATGGAAAACTTATCTTTTTGGGAATGAAGCTACCTTTTCGCGCTCTCTCTATTCTGGCTGCTCTGGCCCTTGGCAATGTTTCACTTCCCGCCCTGCAGGCAAAATCCGATCCTGAAAACGTCTGCGTTTCGGTCGGCCGGCTCCTGGAGGAAGGTCATTACACCCACAAGCAGCTCAATGATGAGCTTTCGCGCAAGATTCTGCGCACTTATCTCGAGATCCTAGATTTCAGCCATCTCTTTCTTACTCAGGAAGATGTGGACGGACTTTACCAAAAATATGGCTCCTCCTTGGATGATGACATTCTTCTCGGGAATCTGAAGCCAGCCTACGAGATCTACGATCTTTACCAAAAACGGGTGGATGAGCGGGTAGCGAAGATCAAAGGCCAGCTTCAGCAGCCGGCCGACTTTAAGAGCGATGGCACGATCGATCTCAGCCGGCAGAAGTCGCCCTGGCCAAAGAACGATGCCGAGGCTGACGATCTCTGGCGCGGGCGAATCACGAGCGAGCTTTTGCAGGAACATTTGAGCGAGCATCCGATCGAGCCTGGCCCGCAACTGGTCCAGCGCCGTTACGAGCGGCTTTCGCGAAATGTGCACGAGGAGGATCGCGACGAGCAGGCCAGGCTTTTCCTTAATGCGGTGGCTCAGACCTACGATCCTCACTCGGAGTATTACAGCAAAGCCGATTACAAAAACTTCTCCATCAATATGGGACTCTCGCTCGTGGGCATCGGAGCCATGCTGCGAAGCGAAGATGGCTATGCAAAAATCGAGAGTCTGGTTGTCGGTGGCCCTGCCCAGGCGGACGGGCGTCTAAAGGTCGGCGATAAAATCACGGCCGTTGGTCAGCAATCGGGCGACATGGTCGATGTCCGCGATATGCGTCTGGACAAGGTGGTGGAGATGATCCGCGGCAAAAAGGGATCGAAGGTGCGCTTGCTCGTTGTTCCCTCGGCCACGACTGAGGCTTCGCAGCGCAAGGATATCGAGCTCGTCCGTGACGAGATTAAGTTAAAGGACCAGGAAGCGCGCGCCGACATCATCATTAAGAAAGATGAAGAGGGGAAACCAGTGAAACTGGGTTGGATCACCCTCCCATCCTTCTATGCCGACATGGATCGCCACCAGAAGAGCACGACCAAGGATGTGGCAGTGCTGCTTAAGCGTTTGAAGAAAGAGAACATCGCCGGCCTGGTCGTGGATCTGCGGCGCAATGGCGGCGGTTCTCTGGAGGAAGTAATCTCCCTCACCGGCCTCTTTATTAAATCTGGTCCGATCGTGCAGACCAAAGGCACGAATGGAAACATCGTGGTTTCGAGCGACCCGGATTCCGGGATCGCCTACTCGGGGCCGATGATCGTCCTCACCAGCCGGCAAAGCGCTTCCGCCAGTGAAATTTTCGCCGCGGCTTTGCAAGACTACGGCCGCGCCGTCATCGTGGGCGACCAGAATACGTTTGGCAAAGGGACCGTGCAGACGATCCTGGAGATCGGTCGCTTCACCTCGCTTCTCGGCAGCCGCTCCCAGGAAGACGGAGCGTTAAAATTGACCATCCAGAAGTTCTATCGCGTCGCCGGGGGTTCCACTCAGCTTCACGGCGTGGCTTCCGATATCACGCTGCCGACGCTGACGGATCTGCCCGAGTTCGGCGAAAGCGCGCTGAAGAATTGCCTGCCCTACGATGAAGTCCCCAAGGCGCGTTACACCAAGTGGAGTGAGCCGGTGTCGCTTTATGTCGATGACCTCAAGCGTCGGTCCGCGGAGCGCGCACAGAACGAGCCGGAGTTTCATTACGTGATGGAGGATCTGGAGCGACTTCGCCATCGCCTCGATGACAACCGCATCTCGTTGAACGAAGACGTGCGACGGAAGGAGCTAGCGGATGACAAGGCGCGGAAGGAAGTGCGCAGCAAAGATCGCCTCGCTCGCAACGCGGAGGAACCCCGCGTTTATCGGGTGACGCTCGATACCGTGGATAAGCCGGAGCTTCAGCTCATCATGTATCCGGGTAAGCTAGCCGCCGCCAAAAAGAACGGCTCCGCGAAAGTGGCGCCGGAAGCCGCCAGCGATGCCGATTCCGACGGAGATCCTCTCGTCCTGGCGGACGACGACACGAAAGAGCCCACCATCGATCCGGAACGGGACGAAACGCTCAATATTCTCTCGGACTTCGTTCACATGCAGCATGGCCTGAAGACGGCCAGCGCGTCGCGGTAGACGAATCGGCCCAGCCGAGGATCTAGTATTTAGCGCCAGCGCGAATCGAACCGGCGCGGGTCATAGCGTGGATCCACCGGCGGCGCCTCGAAGATAGGCTCGTCAGTTTCTTCGCGGAAACGTGGATCGCGCGGGCCGCCGAACGACAGCGGGAAGCGTCCGGGTGAGCTATTGGCGAAATCGCGGGTGCGCGGTGTGCGACCGAAGACAGTGACCGGAGTTCCAACCGGCACGGCGTCGAAGAAAGCAATCGCGGTCTGCTCGGGCATCCGAATGCAGCCATGCGAAGCCGGATAACCGGGAAGATATCCCGCGTGCATTCCGTCCGCCCCGTGGAAGCGCATGAAATAGCGCATCGGCGCCGGGATGAATTTACCGCCCGGTGGGACTTTCATGTCCGCGTCGGCATCGACCACCACGGTGTTCCCGTGGCGGTCAACGATCTTGCCGTAAATGGAGGAATGGTGGTTCTGTTCCTTCTCCACCACTTTGAAAGAGCCGGTCTGAGTGAGGTGGCCGGAGCGCCCGCTTGAAATGGGCGAGACCATCATGACGTGGCGCCCCTGCAGAAGGTAAGCGCGCTGCTGTTCGAGATCGATTTCAACCCGGTAGCCGCTCTGGCCAAAGGCCGTCGTCGCGGCCGCCGCACACATAAGACCAACCCATAAAACCCTCACACTTTTTCAACCCGCCCACGCGTAAAAAGTAGCGGCTATGGAGCTGCTTGGAGTTGCAGGCAAGCGGCTCACGCCTTTAGCTGCCTGCCCGGATGCGCGCGCAACTCTTTAGCCGCTAACTCATTCCGCCTCCTTACCATGAAAACCGCTCTTCTTGCCCTCCTCCTCGCCGTCTCCTCTCTGCAGGCGCAAACACGGCATCCCTTCACGTTTGAGGACATGATGAAACTGAAACGGATCGGCGGATTCGCGCCTTCGCCGGATGGTAAATGGGTCGTATTCGACTGCGTAGATGTAGATCTGGAGGCGAATACGAAGACGTCTCATCTCTGGATCGTGCCGGCGAGCGGCGGCGACGCCCGGCGTCTGAATCAGACTCCAAACCACGAGGAGCGGCCGCGTTTCTCGCCCGATGGTAAGCGCCTCATCTGGACCTCGAAGGCGACCGACCCCACCCAAATCTGGGTCTGCAATTTTACTCCGGAAAGCGGCGGACTTGACGGTCAGCCTCACCAGCTGACAAACATTTCCACTGGCGCCGACGGCGGGATCTGGTCGCCCGACGGGAAAAACATCGTGTTTCTTTCGTCTGTGTATCCCGAAGCCAGGACGGATGCCGAGAACAAGCAGCG
>JBDTXE010000116.1:0-6739 GCA_040006335.1 Verrucomicrobiota bacterium
ACATCGATCCCCAGGATTGGGCCAAACCCGGCGCTGACGTCATCCTGCAACGGATCAAACAGCAACGGCACGATGGCAGCATCATTCTTTTGCACGATGGCGGCGGCGATCGTTCCCAGACCGTGGCCGCGCTACCGGCGATACTCGAATACCTGCACACGCGGGGCGATTCTGTTGTGCCGGTAAGCGTGTTGCTTGGCACCACCCGCGAGGCCGTGATGCCGCCGCTGGCCGGCGGACACGCCGGTTACGCCCATTTCGTCAGCACGATTGGCTTTCGTGTTTTCCACACCCTGCAGGAGTTCCTGTGGGCTTTCATGATTGTCGCGACCGTCTTGGTGGTGCTGCGAACGCTGACCGTGATCTATCTCGCCTACCGATTCCGTAAACTTCCCTCTGGAGATTCATGCGAGCCCGCCAGCGTAGTCATCGCTGCCTACAACGAGGGTAAGGTCATCAGCGAAAGCTTGCGCTCGCTGCTGCAGACTGACTATCGGAGCGAGCTCGAAGTCATTGTCATCGACGATGGTTCGACGGACGATACTGCTGCCCAGGTGGAAGGATTGGCTGACCCGCGCGTGCGGCTCATCCAACAGGAGAACCGCGGGAAAGCGCGAGCGCTACAGCGCGGCATTGCGGCCGCGCGGCATCCGTTCATTGTCTTCATCGACGCGGATACGCACTGCCAGCGCGATACCCTGCGCCAGCTGCTCAGTCCCTTCAGCGATGAACGGATCGGCGCGGTCTCCGGCCACGCCAAAGTGGGGAATCTGCGAAGCTTTATTGCCCGCTGTCAATCGTTAGAATATACCTGCGGCTTCAATCTCGACCGGCGTGCCTACACTCGTTGGAACTGCATCACGGTCGTGCCGGGAGCAATCAGCGCTGTTCGCCGTTCGGCCCTCGATCGCGCAGGCGGCCTCAGCCTCGATACTTTGGCGGAGGACACCGATCTGACCCTGACGCTGCAAAAGCAGAAGCTGCGTATTGTTTATGTACCGGGAGCGATTGCCTGGACGGAAGCGCCGGAGACGGTGCGCGCGCTCAGCCGTCAGCGATTCCGCTGGGCCTACGGCACGCTGCAATGTCTGTGGAAGCATCGCGACATGGTTTTTAATTGGAAATACCGTGCGCTCGGTTTTTTCAGTCTGCCCAGTGTCTGGTTCTTCCAGATCGTGCTAGTGGCGATTACCCCGGCAGTCGATCTGTTCCTGCTTCTCTCGCTGCCATTCGCGAGCTGGACGGCAGTGCTGCCGTTTGTCTTCGTCTTTCTCGCCATGGACGTGATCCTGGCAACGCTGGCGTGCATTCTCGAACGCGAGAGCATCTTAAACGCCTGGCGGATTATTCCGATGCGTCTCATTTACCGGCCCATGCTCAGCTACGTGATTTGGAAGGCGATCTTCCGCGCCCTCAAAGGCGCCTTTGTCAGCTGGGGCAAGCTGGAACGTACCGCCAGCGTGCCGGCACGTGCATAATGATCGTTAGTTTTGATCGTGCGGAGAACGGGCGCGCGCCGCGGACCGTGAGGCGCCGTAAGGCACGCGCGGTTTTGGTAGCGGCGGTATTGGCACTGCCTGTGGCCAGCTGTACGCGCAAGCAAGCACTCTCATTGCCAAGCCTGGATCGCAATGGACCGGTCGAAGTTGTGATCCCGACGAAGGGCGCTTACACCGGAGCGTTTATCGATTTCGGCGACGCCGAAGACGAGGTCGCGGTGGAGATGATTGAGGACTTCGAAAAAATGGTCGGCAAACATCAGGCCATCGTTGCGTCCTCTAGCTACTGGGGTGAACAAAGCTTCCCCACTTCCAATCTCAACATGATCTGGCGGCATGGTTCGCTCCCGCTGGTCTTCTGGTCGCCGTGGGATAAACCCTACGAGCAAAATAAGGGACCGGACCGGTTCAACCTGAATCAGATCATCGATGGGGTGTGGGATAAATACATCGATGACTGGGCCGACGCCGCGCGGGCCTTTACTCACCCCTTGATCGTTGTTTTCGGAGTGGAAATGAACGGGGACTGGTTTCCCTGGTCAGGCTGGTATTACGGCGCCGATGAATGGGTGGGCGAGCATGATGGCGTTTGGGAGGGGCCGGAGCGTTTCAAAGCGGCCTACCGTCACGTCGTCGATCGGGTGCGCGCACGGGGCGCCACGAACATCAAATGGATGTTCCATACTAATAACTACTCCTATCCCCTCGATACCTGGAACTTCGCCCCCGCCTACTATCCTGGTAAAGACTATGTCGACTGGCTGGGCATGAGCGTGTACGGCCAGCAGTTCAAGGATGAACCATGGGCGGAGATACCTTCGCTCGTAGATTGGCCCTACAAAGAAATGAGCAGCCTCGATCCGGATAAGCCAATCATGATCGCGGAGTGGGGGACGGCGGAGTTTCCCAAGTCAGGCAACAAAGGCGAATGGATGCGGCAAGCTCTTGATCTCTTCCGCACACGATATCCCCGCATCAAAGCCGCCGTCTACTGGCACGAACGCTGGCAAAACGAGGACCAATCCTTCAGTAATCTGCGGGTAAATTCGTCGGTCGAATCGCTGGAAGCCTACCGCAAAGGAGTAGCTCATCCAGATTGGCTGAGTGACCTTTTGCTCCGCCCTGTTCCCAAACCCTAAGACAGCCAAGACTACTTCGCCGACATTTTCGAGTTAGTCGGCCTTTTCTTCTGCTTTATCTCCCACTTTCACGATATCTCCATCGGTGAAAAGGACGCCGTGGGCAATCTCGCGCCAAAGCGGCTTGTTCCGTAACAGCCATTCGAGGTCCATCGAAAAATGCTTCATCTCTTCCTTCTGCGCGTTCTCCATGATGGCGCGCGCGCTTTTATCTTTCTCTAACGCCATGCGCTGCTCGTACCAGTTGATCGCTTCTGCTTCCTCGGTGAGGGAAACAATCATGCGGGCAAAGGTGCGCGTCTTCCGCGGTAGCTCGTCAGCCGGTTCGTGATATTGCTCGAAACCCATGGCGCTTTGTTAAGCGGGAGAGCCGGGTTGCGCAAGCGCTGCGACGGGATCGTGCGGAACCCTAAGACGGGTCTCACAGCGCGCGTCTGGTCGCCGGAAGATTCGCGAATGTGTATTTAGGAGTCGGCGATTTTCTTTTGCAGATCGAGGATGAGCTGCCAGTCGCCGTTGAGGTTAAGGCGCCAGAGATCGAGATAGATCCCTCGCTCGGTCGTGTTTCCTCTTTCCACCGAGTAGTTCCCGTAAGAATAGGACAAATCCCCTGAGCTGCTCATTTTCCCCCCACCGTATTCGTGCCTCAGGTTTAGGTGCTCGGTCCCTAACAGCAGCCGGGCCGCAGCCAGCCCCACCGCAGGGAGGGCGTTCTCTCGGAAAACGCGGATCTCGTCGTCGGCGCTGGCGAGAGCGGCAGCTCCTGCATCCTTCCGGCTGGCCGCGAGGAAGGCGCGCTCTCGTTTCAAGAGGCGGCGGCGCACATCTTCGAGCAGACGCTCGCCTGCGGTGGCGTCCGGCGGCATCAGTTGCAAAGATGCCGGAGGGTTGGTCGGTTGGGGATTTTCGGTACCAACATCGAGCACGACCTTCCAGTCGCCGGCGGACTCTTTGCTCCAAACGGTCACATAATTGCCAAAGGCGACGGATTGACCGTCCCGCTTTAGTTCCCAGGGGCCGGTGGTGCACGCAAGATCACCGGCATGAGCGGCCGTCGCGAAAACAGGACTCCAGATGAGGTCGCCTTTGAAGTCCTTTTCGTGCGCAGCCCAATACTTCTTTCCGTTCACCGCCCTGGGGGCGAAGGCTACGCCGTCAACGGCAAAATAACGGAGGGAGGCTGTCGGCATTCCGTTCGCTAAAGCGACCTGCGCATAGGCGATATCGGCATCAGCCACCCCGCGCGCGACGACGTTATCGGGTGTCTGGGCCTGGGCAGTAGAAACGAGAAACCCCAAAGAAATCGTCACGGTCTTAAACAAAGTTTCAGGTTGGCGGCGTCTCATTGGTGAAAGACCGTGAAGAGGTCATGGAGAATGTCGCCACCCATCATGATTGGAAAGTGTGTTTTTCCGAGCTCGCACCTGGGCTCGTTCTCTTTGCCCGGCAGTGGGTGCACAGCGTGGCCGACGCCGAAGATGTGGTCCAGGAAGCTTTTGTCCGGTTTTGGCGGCGCAATCACAGCATCCACAATCGCGCGCTCTTGTATGCCGCCGTTCGTTCCGCCGCCTTCGACCTTATTCGCCGCGATCAACGCCGCGCGCGGCGCGAAGCGGAAGCTTTTGAGAATACGGAACGGACGACCGAACCGGAGTTTTTCCACGAGGATGACAGTCAGCGGGAGTTGGCGGAAGCGCTTCGTCGCATTCCTTCCGAGCAGCGGGAGGTGCTGGTCATGAAAATTTGGAACGATCTCAGTTTCTCGGAAATTGGACAGGCTCTCGAGATTTCTCAGAACACGGCGGCGTCCCGTTATCGTTACGGGCTGGCCGCGCTCAAAAGAACGCTGCAACCGCAATGAGCGACGATTTTTCCGAGATCGAGCGCGAACTGAAAAAGCTGCAACCGTCCGCGGCCTCCGTTGAATTTCTCAGTCGCCTGGAGCAGACCATGCTGCGGACGCACCAGCTGCCGTCGGCTGGCGTGGTGAAACGTCGCGCAGGCTTACGGTTGAAGTGGCTCAGCCTTGGTCTGGGTTGCGCCGCCGCGGCTGCACTTTTCTGCCTCGCGCGTCTGGAGGTCCAGACTGCCAACCCCACGATCGCTCCCATCGCCTTGGTCTCCGCTATCCCGCGCCTCGAAAGTCCCGCGCCGCTCGTGGCCGATTCTCGCTTCGTTCCCGCAGGGTTGACCCAGGTCGTGTATCACACGCGGGACGAAGGACTGGTCTTTCCGGCTAACTCGCCGCAGCCGATGCGCCGCTTGCGCAGGCAGGGCCGCGAGACGCTGCAATGGCGCAACCCAAGCACTGGGGCGTCCATTCGTGTCAGTTATGACGCGGAGCAGGTGGAATTATTACCCGTCTCCGGCCAATGAAGCCTGACTTAACCCGCACGTCAGGCGCATCGATTCGGCGAGAGCCTCCTTTCAGAACTAACGACAAATGAAAATAAAAAATCAAAACCTCATCATCATGGCCGCGACGGCGTTTCTGCCGCTGACGGCTTTCGCCCAGAGTCCGCCTGCGCCCCCCGCCCCACCCGCGCCCGGTGCCCCCGCGGTGGCGCCAGTCCCTCCCATGCCCCCCGGGCCCGGCCGGCATCGTGAGCACGAAGATCGTGGACCCAAGGTCCCCGTCACCTGGCTCGGGCTGGAAACCTCCGAAGTGCCGGGAGTGCTCTGCGATCAGTTGGGATTGCCGAAAGGATTCGGGCTGGTGGTGGACTATGTTGTGCCCGAGGGACCCGCAGCCGCGGCCGGCGTGCAACCAAACGACATTTTGAAAATGTACAACGACCAAATTCTGGTCGACCCCGGTCAATTATCGAAACTCGTCCGAAGTGGGACGGAAGGCACGAGCGTGAATCTGACGGTATTGCGCAAAGGCCAGGAGCAAAAGTTCAGCGTCAAGTTGTCGAAGCGTGACGTTCCGAAGCGGAATGCGATGAACGGCTTTAATTTCAACTTTGGCGATATGGATATGGGTGACCTGCGAGATCAGCTGGGGACGATGAAGATGAATTTGAAGGAGGGGCTGAAAGGTCTGAAGGATGGGGCGGCCCACGACGCGATGATGCAGGCGCGGGACGAAATCTTGAAAGCTCGCGAGCAGGTGCGGGAAGCGACCGCAGACGCGAGACGCAACAGCGGACGCACGATCAATATCGTGCGGACCGACGATGGCGGTGTCAAAACCACCAAGCTCGACATGAACAAGGCGCAGATCACGTTCTCCGATGACAAAGGAGAAATTCGAATCGATCAGGACAACGGGAAAAAAATCGTGACCGCCAAAGATGCGCAGGGTCGTCTGCTTTATAGTGGTCCCGCAGAAACGAAGGAAGACCTGGACAAAATGCCCCCGGAGGTGCGCGACCGTTACAACGGATTGCAGCAGAATGAGCTGCCAAAGATTACTTCGAAGCAAATCGAAAGTGACGAGGATGCGAACGACGATGACGAAGACAGCGACGCTGATGACGACAGCGACGACTCGTCGGGAACTAGCGGCGTCTCGCTCGAAGAGACGGGACCAAGTTACCCCGTGGCGGACGACTGGGTCAGGATTTAAGCTGTTGTTTACTCTTCGTTAGGTCATTCCCTCGTCCTATTTGCGAGCTCGCCGATTCTATTCAGAGCGGAGCGCCTGCAGCGGACTGATGGCGGTGGCGCGGCGGGCAGGAATGAGACACGCGATGAGAGCGACCAAGGTCAAAACCAGCGCGGCCGCGAAGAGCAGCACCGGGTTGGACGGCGAGATCTGGTAAAGCTGCGCGGTGAGAAGGCGGCCGAGGCCAAAGGCTGCCAGCAGGCCGGCCGTCACGCCGAATAGCACCGGCCACATCCCCTGCCGAACGATCAGGCGCAGGACGTCGGCGGTCTGCGCGCCGAGGGCCATGCGCACGCCGATTTCACCGGTGCGTTGCGCGACGGAATAGGCGACCGAGCCGTAGATGCCGATCACCGCGAGCAGAAGTGCAACACCGGCGAAGACGGCGAGCAAAATGGTGGTGAGCCGTTGTTGACCTAACGAGTCAGACAAGACCTGGTCCATCGTCTGCGGTTGGATGAGGGGAAGCTCGGGATCGATCTTGTTCAAAG
>JBDTXE010000117.1:0-6638 GCA_040006335.1 Verrucomicrobiota bacterium
GCGTCCGAGGCGAGCGCGACCGCGGTGCTGGAGCCGAGCGGCGATGGCCAGGTGGTGTTGAAGCGCGAACGGCTCCGCGATTACATCGGCGCGTTCGTGCTGGCGGGATTGGATCGGCAGGTCGGGGCCGAGCTGGAGTTCTTTGCCGATCGGGTTCGTTATTATGATGATGGCGTAGTCGGTCGGGAGAAGATCCAGTCGGACTTGGTGCGCTACGCTCGGCAGTGGCCGCAGCGCCGGTTCTGGATTGCGGGCGAGCTGAAGGTGACAGTGCAGCCCGATAGCCGTTTCCGCGTGACATTTCCGCTGCGCTACGAATTGGCGAACGGCTCGCGCCATTCCTCGGGGAAAGTGCGCAAGACCTTGCTTCTGGAAGTGCATGGCGACGACTTGGAGATCGTGGGCGTGGACGAGACCAAGGCGTAGTAGTTGGCGTGAAGGGGAGAAGAAAAGGGGACGAAGCGTTTACGGCGCCGACGGGCGCGCGATATTTACGCATGAGCGAGATAATTGAATACCCGCCGCTTTCTCCTTCGCTGGTGGTGAAGGATGGGGCAGCGGCGATTGAGTTTTATAAGAAGGCGTTCGGGGCGGAAGAGCTTTATCGGCTGGTCGATCCCGAGAACGGTCAGGTCGGGCATGCGGAAATCACGATCAACGGGGTGTTGGTGATGCTGGGGAGCGAATACGAGGGGATCAACAAATCGCCGACTACGCTTGGCGGCACGGCGGTGAACCTGGGGTTGATGAGCCGGGATGCGAAAGCGGATTTTGCGCGGGCGGTCCAGGCCGGGGCGGAAGTGGTGCGACCGCTGTCGGAGCAATTCTACGGGCATCTCGCCGGCCGGGTGCGCGATCCCTTCGGGCACGAATGGATCATCTCCCAGGAATTGGAAAAGCTTTCTTCAGCGGAGATGCAGCGCCGCTGGGACGAGATGGTGAAAAGCTGACGAGTTGCCGCCAGTGGGCGGAAGAAGGCTTTTAGCCACAGATGGACTGTCTGCATCAGTGGCCAGGACGGAAGTGATCGCGCTTTGGGTTGCGCATTTGCGGGTGGCGCTTGCCAAATTGAATCCAAACCGCGCGTTCGCTGCATCACTCCGGTATGCGACACGATGTTCGGTTTGCTTTCCGTCAGTTGACCAAGGCCCGGGCCTTCAGCGCTGCGGCTATCGCGGTGCTGGCGCTCGGGATCGGGGCGAACACGGCCATCTTCAGCCTGGTCAACGCCATGCTCTTTCAGCCGCCGCATTATGCCAGGGCGGATGAGATCGTGCAGGTCTTCTCCCAGGATACGAAAGACCCGAAGAAATTTCGCGGCTTCTCCTACCCGACCTACCTGGATATCCGCGAGCAGAACACCGTCTTCTCCGGGGTAATGGCGCACAACCTGGCGATGGTCGGGCTGGGTGAGAAAGGCAGTACCCGCCGAGCTTTCACCGACGTAGTCAGCTCCAACTATTTCTCGGTTATGGGCGTGCTGCCGGCGCAAGGTCGTGTCTTTAGCGCAGAGGAAGAAACACCGGGGCGCGGCGAGGCGGTGGCGATCGTTAGCTACAACTACTGGAAGAAGGAAGGCCTCAAGCCAAGCCTGCTCGGGTCGGTCATCACGATCGACAGCCGTCCTTTCACCGTCATCGGCATCTTGCCGAAAGGATTCACCGGCACGACACAGATTTTCGCGCCGGAAATCTGGTTGCCGCTCGGCGTTTACGAGCAGGTGGCAAACGATTTCGAGACTGGGAACAAAGAGAAACTGGGCGATCGCGCGGGCAAGCAACTCATGGTCGTCGGCCGACTCAAAACCGGCGCAACCGCGGCGAACGCCAACGCTGCGCTGAAGAATCTGGCGGCAAACCTGGAGCGCGCTTATCCCGTGGAGCAGAAAGACCAGACCTTCATGGTAGAGCAGCTATCGCGATTCGCTTTGAGCACGAGTCCAAGTAGCGGCAACAAGATCAAGGCGCTGGCGCCGCTTCTCTTCGGCATGTCTGGCGTGGTGCTGCTGGTCGCCTGCCTCAATCTGGCCAACATGCTCCTCGCGCGCGGCACGGCGCGGCGCAAAGAAATCGCGATCCGCCTCGCTCTCGGTGGGAGCCGCTGGCGTATTGTGCGCCAACTGCTGATCGAAGGTTTAGTCCTGGCGTTGGCGGGCGGCGTCTTCGGGATTGGGCTTGGACTCTGGTCGTCCGACTTGCTCGTGGCGTCGTTAGGCAAAGCGCTTCCCATCGACATGGTCTGGTCGACCGGGCTGAGCTTGCCCGTGCTCTTAGCTACTTTTGCCTTTTGTCTGCTCGGCACCTTGGTCTTCGCGCTCGGGCCGGCGCTGAAGTTGTCGAAGGCGGCAGTGATCGGCGATTTGAAGGAACACGCGGGCGAAGACAGAATCGGCCGGCGTTGGAAATTTCTGCCGCGCCATCCGCTGGTGGTGGTGCAGATCGCATTCTCGCTCGCGCTCCTGACGGCGGCGGCGCTCTTCCTGCGCGGCGCGGGCAAAGCGGCAGCGGTCGATACAGGATTGCAGACCGGCTCGAATTATCTCCTGGAAATTGACGCGAGCCTGGCGGGCTACGATCAGACGCGCTCGCAGGATCTTTATCGAAGCCTGCAAGAGCGTCTGGCGGCTTTGCCCGGAGTAGAAGCGGCCAGCATCTCATCCACGGTGCCGTTTGGAATGATCTCGCTCACGAAGCAAGTGCAGCGAGGCGGTGCGAATCCCACGCCGGAAGCAAGGCCCGTAACCGCCGCGGAAGGACGCGCTTTCGAGCCGCGCTGGAACAGCGTGGGCGCGGAATATTTTAAAGCCGTCGGCCTGAACCTGCGACGCGGCCGCGTTTTCTCCGCGGCGGAAGCGATGCAACAAAAGAATGTCACGGTCGCGATCGTCGACGAAGCCCTGGCCAAAAAACTTTTTCCTGAGGGCGACGCGATCGGTCAGCGCATCCAGTTCGCGGGAAAAGATGCCGAGAGATCGGCGGCGCAAAAGGGAAACGGCGCGGAAACTAAAACGCAAATCGAGATCGTGGGTATCGCGCCCTACACGCGGGAGAGCCTATTCGAAAAGGATCCTGATGGCACGCTCTACCTCCCGTTTGCCAGCGGCTTTCAAAGCGATGTTTTCTTTCACCTGCGTTTCGCGCCGAGCGCGGGCCATGATGCCAGTGCGACCACTGAAATGATCCGCCGAACGGTGCGCGAAGTCGATGGCGCTCTGCCGGTTCTCAGCTTAATAACGTTTGCGCAACATCTCGACGGGAATTTCGAACTCTGGATCGTGCGTGCGGGCGCCACCATGTTCAGCGTCTTTGGCGCGCTTGCGTTGGCGCTGGCCACGGTGGGTATCTACGGAGTGAAGGCTTACTCCGTGGCGCGGCGGACGCGCGAGATCGGGATTCGCATGGCGCTGGGAGCGCAGCGCGCCACGGTGCAATGGATGATCCTGCGGGAAGGCATCGTCATGCTGGCGAGCGGACTCGCGCTCGGTCTCCTCCTCGCGGCGGGCACCGGCAAGCTGGTGAGCGGAATGCTCTATGAGGTTGGCGTGATCGATCCGGTGGCCTTCACGATTGCTCCGCTGGTTCTGGCCGTGGCGACCTTGCTCGCGACCTGGTGGCCGGCGCGGCGCGCCACGCGCATTAGTCCCATGGCCGCCTTGCGCGCGGAGTAGCTCTCGCAAGCGCATCGGTTAAATCCGCGAGCAGCTTTGCCGGATCGAGGCGGCCAAGGGGATCCATGTGTGTTTCGGCTGCGTGCATCGGTGGCTATTCCTTTCGTCGTGGAGCGCAGCATCGACATGCCATGCTGTGCGCATTTATGTATCGAACATGAACCTGCCCGGCCCTCAGTACCTTGGGCTCGCGTATTTCCTTTCCGAGCTGCTGCTGAGCGTGACGCGGCGATCGCGCGGTGACGGGGTGCGGCAGGATCGCAGCACGCTGCGCGTGCTCTGGCTGGTGATCATGGTGAGTGTGGCGGTGGGCGTTTACGTGTCGATGCATCTTCCCGCGGGCGCGCTGTCCCATCGTAATTTCTGGCGCGCGCTGGGAGTCGGCTTGTTTGTGGGTGGCATCGCCCTGCGATGGTGGGCGATCGTGACACTGGGCCGCTTCTTCACCGTGGACGTGCAGATCGCGAAGAATCACGAGCTGGTCGAGCGCGGGCCCTTTCGCCTGATCCGGCATCCTTCCTACACGGGAGTGCTCTTGGCGTTTGTCGGCTTCGCGCTTTCGCTGGTGAACTGGATCGCGTTTCTGGTGATCGTGCTACCAATC
Source organism: Verrucomicrobiota bacterium (assembly GCA_040006335.1). GTDB lineage: Bacteria > Verrucomicrobiota > Verrucomicrobiia > Chthoniobacterales > UBA10450 > AV69. The sequence continues at coordinate 4,272 of JBDTXE010000117.1, forward strand.
TTCGTGGCGTTTATCCTGCGCATGAGCGTGGAAGAGCAGGCTCTGACCAACGCGCTCGGCTCCAGCTACGCGGATTACATGCGGCGCACCAGGCGACTGGTGCCGGGAGTTTACTGAGCGAATCGCAAGGTAGCCGGGCGGACGTGAACGGCGTGTGCGCCAATCGTAGACTTTTGCTGTCGAGATGGACCTGTGCGAGAGCAGGAGATGGATCTGCAACTGGGGAAGAAGAGAGCAATCGTGACAGGGTCAACGGCGGGGATCGGGCTGGCGATCGCATCGCTGCTGGCCCGCGAAGGGGCCACGGTGATCATCAATGGGCGCACCGAGAAACGGTTGCAGGAAGCGATGAAGAAAATCGGCGGCGGGTCGAAGGTGCGCGGTGTGGCCGCGGACCTGGCGACCGCGAAGGGGGTGGCGGAGTTCGTGAAGCAGGTGCCGGCGGCGGATATTCTCATCAACAGCCTCGGCATTTTCGAACCGAAGCCCTTTGCAGAAATCCCGGACGAAGACTGGTCGCGTTTTTTCGAAACGAACGTCATGAGCGGAGTGCGGCTCAGTCGCGCTTACCTGCCCGGGATGCGAAAGAAGAACTGGGGCCGGATTATTTTCATCTCGAGCGAGTCGGGAATCCAGATCCCGGCGGAAATGATCCATTACGGCATGACCAAGACGGCGCAGATCGCGGTTGCGCGCGGTCTGGCTGAGACCTGTGCCGGAACGGGCGTGACGGTCAACGCGGTCCTGCCCGGCCCGACGGCGTCGGAAGGGGTAAAGGAATTTGTCGGCACACTGGCGAAAGAAAAGAAGCAGAGCAGGGCTGAGTTCGAGAAAGAGTTCTTCAAATCGGCGCGGCCGACATCGCTCCTGCAACGTTTCGCCAAGCCGGCAGAGGTGGCATCGCTGGTGGCCTATCTCGCCAGTCCTCTCTCATCGGCAACGAATGGCGCAGCCCTGCGGGTGGATGGCGGCGTGGTGAAGTCGCCATTCTGATCGAGCGAAAGGGTTACGTAAGATCAGCCGAACGTGAGAGTCGTCGTCGCTGCTTGGCGATTCGTCGCCGGAAGGGAGCAGGGCGAGCCCGCATTTTTTGCAGGACGCGAATGGATGCGGTGTTGTGTGAGGCGACGCCGGCGAAAAGCGGACGCGTTAGTTCCAGACGCAGAAAGGCGGCGACGCCGCGGCCTAAGCCCCGGAAGGCGATCGCTTCCGGATCACGCTGGTGCTAGAAGAAGAGGGCGAGATCGTCGAGGCGACGTTGCGTCACGCGATCTTCGTTGAGCATCCGCTTGCGGGTCTCGTGAGAGATCGGTGCGTGCCAATGGCGACTCGTAGCGCCGCCCTTGCCCCGGCCACTTCTCTTTGCTATTCCGATGTTGATGAGCACGAGCAAAGATCATCCTGGCGTGATCGCATTTCCGCCGTTGCTATGGCTCATCGGTGCGGTCGTCAGCGTGCTCGTCCATCTCCTGGTGGCGTGGCGGATCACTCATTCGCACATTGCTCTTTTCCTTGGGATCGCGCTCGCGCTCGCGGCGCCTTCGCTCGCCTATTCCGCGTTGCGGGTGATGCGTGCCGCCGGGACCAACGTCGATCCCGCCAAGCCCGCTCTCGTGATCGTGCGCAATGGTCCCTACCGTTTCACGCGCAACCCGATGTATCTCGCGCTTTGCCTGCTACAGGTTGCTCTCGGCTTTCTCCTGAACGACTGGCTCACGCTGCTTTTCGTGATCCCGCTCGCGCTCGTCCTCCATTTCGGCGTCATCCTGCGTGAGGAGAAATATTTGACCGCGAAATTCGGCGAACCTTATCTCGCGCTGACGCGGGAAGTGAGGCGCTGGTTTTAACGAGAAGCGGACGGCAACGGCGTTCCCTTAGGCAAAATTCGGGGGCGGCGGCGTCTATGCAGTAGGGGACGCGACAATTCCTGAATCCAAACAGGCCGCGCCGTGCATCTCATCCACACAACCAAGGAATACCTGCCATGAAATCTACCTCGCCTGAAACCGAAACCTTTGAATCTACCTACGCGCTTCTCACGCGTTCGGAAGAAAAACCGCGCGGACTCTTTGAAGCCGTTGCCTATCTCGCACTGGTCGTGAGTACGGTGGCTGCGCTCTCGCAGTTCGGCGCGCAAGTGCTAACCCCGCCCGCTTCGCTCCATTCCGCCGCGACGACAGTCGGGGCGCTGAGTGTGTGACCGGTTACGAACGGTGCTTGCTCGCTTCTGCGGAGTCGATGGCAGGCAGGAATGCCTGTCCTACAAGCTGATGTCGGGGGAGCAAAGGGCTACACACTTTTACAACGCATCAGCGCCTTAAACGCGGCGGCAGCTACTTGTGCATCGAGTCGTTGAACTGCTGGAAG
>JBDTXE010000118.1:0-6583 GCA_040006335.1 Verrucomicrobiota bacterium
GGGCCGGCCGCGTTATCCGCGTTGCAGAATGGCGCCGACATGGACGTCGTCCTCATGGACATCATGCTGCCGGAAATGGATGGCTACGAAGCGATGCGCAAGATTCGCAGCATGTATGGGTTTGAAACGCTCCCCATTATCGCGCTCACGGCCAAGGCGATGAAAGGCGATCGCGAGAAGTGCATCGATGCCGGCGCCAGCGATTACATTTCCAAACCGGTGGATACGGAGCGTCTGCTGACCCTTCTGCGGGCATGGCTTTACCGGTAGAACTCAACGGCGCGGCGAGCACGGTCGAGAAGGTCAGCATCCTGATCGTCGACGATCGCCCGGACAAATTGCTCACCTACGAGGTGATGCTGGGCGAACTGGACGCCGATCTCGTCCGCGCGACTTCAGGGCGGGAAGCGTTGCGCCGTCTACTGCAACGCGATTTCGCGGTCATCCTGCTCGACGTCAACATGCCGGGGATGGATGGCTTTGAGACCGCCGCCATGATCCGGCAGCGAGCGCGTTCCGAGACGACGCCGATCATTTTCATCAGCGCTGTGAACGACACCGTCAATCATGTTGCGCGCGGCTATTCCCTCGGTGCGGTCGATTATATTTTGACGCCGGTCGTCCCGGAAATTCTGCGGGCGAAGATCGGTGTCTTTGTTGATCTCTTTCGCAAAACGGAGCAGGTGAAGCGGCAGGCGGAAGAGCGCGCGCATCTGCAGCGCGAACAGGTGGCTCGGGCCGAAGCGGAGATGGAACAACGAAGGCTTGGCTTTCTCGCGGAAGGCAGCAACGTCCTGGCGACTTCCCTCGATTACGAGGAGACTTTCCAGAACCTGGCGCGGGTGATTGTGCCGCGACTGGCGGACTTTTGTATCATCGACGTCGCGGACGAGGACGGCCAGTTGCGGCGCATCGCTATCGCCGGAAGGGGCGTCAACGATATCCGAGGGCTGTCCCTCTGCCATCAAGCGACGGAAGCTTTCAAGTCGGCTAAGCCGCAGTTGTGCTGTCCGGTGGATGAAGAATGCCTGCGCATGTTTTTCGATCTGGAAGAGGACCGTCAGTTCGTCCTGCGGTTGCAACCGAAATCGATCATCAACGTTCCGTTACTCACCTACGAGCGCAGCGTCGGCTCGATTACGGTGATCAGCACCGCTTCCGATCAACCCTGCGGGCACTGGGACCTCTCGCTTTTGCAGGAAATGGCTCACCGCGCCGCGATTGCGTTGGACAATGCTTCTCTCTACCAAGCGGCGCAGGCCGCGCGCGCCGAAGCGGAGAGGGCGAGCAAAGCGAAGGATCGCTTTCTCGCCATGCTCAGCCACGAATTGCGCACGCCACTGACGCCGGTGCTCGCGTCCGTCTGCGCGCTGGAAGAAGAGAAGGATATCCCAGCTTCTCTGCGCGACTCGCTCCAGGTCATCCGACGGAATGTGGAACTGGAGGCGCGTCTGATTGACGATCTGCTGGATTTGACCCGCATCAGCAAAGGTAAAGTGCAGCTCAACCTGGAAGTGGTGGACGCGCACACTCTTTTACTCAACGCGCTCGAAATCTGCCAGGCCGAGATTGATCAGAAATCGTTAGCGCTGGAGGTTTCTTTAACTGCGAGCCAGCGGCATTTGGAGGCGGATCCGGCCCGGCTGCAGCAGGTTTTTTGGAACCTGATAAAAAATGCGGTCAAATTTTCCTCGCCGCGAGGCACGCTTGCCCTTTGCAGTCACAACCTGCCCTCCGGCGAACTGCGCGTCGAAGTGGTGGACTCCGGGGCCGGCGTCTCGGCTGATATGCTTGAGAAAATTTTCGACGCTTTTGAGCAGGGGGAGGGAGCGCGCAAGGGCGGGCTGGGGCTGGGGCTCGCCATTAGCAAAGCGATGGTGGAAAGTCATCACGGAAAGATTTGGGCCGAGAGTCCGGGCCGCGGAAAAGGCGCGAAGTTCGTCGCCGTCTTCCCCACCTCGGACCTTTCCGCGGCGGTAAAGCGGGCCGATTCGCCGGTGAGCGAGGAGGAGCGCCGTTCGCTTCGGATCCTGCTCGTGGAAGATCACCACGATACTAACCGTTCGCTCACTCGGTTGCTGAAACGCCGCGGTTACGAAGTGGAATCGGCCAGCAACATGGAAGGCGGAGTCAAGCTGGCGGCCGGTCGAAATTTCGACGTCCTGATCAGCGACATCGGGCTCCCCGATGGCAGTGGGATTGAACTGATGTCCCGGCTCCAGAGCGAAGGACCGGTCTTCGGCATCGCCCTCACCGGCTTCGGCATGGAAGAAGATATTTCCCGGACCCGGGCGGGCGGTTTCAATCATCATCTCATCAAGCCCGTCGACCTGAATAAACTCGACGCACTCCTGCAGACGGCGCCGGTGCTGGTAACGTCGAACAATTAGTTTGCCCGCCGCGGACAGATAACCGTTCGCGGTCGTTCTAACGAGTTACCAGATATTTTTAGCCGGCAAACGCGATCAGGTCGCGATTTAGTCGATCCTTTTCGGTCATGAAGAGCCCGTGCGGTGCGCCCTCATAACGGAGAAACTTTGCCTGCGGCAGAAGCTTGGCGGTTTGTTCTCCGCTGGCTGCAATTGGCACGGTGGCATCGGCCTCACCGTGGATGATTAACGCCGGCACTTTGATCGTCGCCAAATCCTTGCGGAAATCAGTCGAGCTAAAAGCCTGGGCGCAATCGAGCGTGGCCTTAAGCGAAGCTTTCATCGCCAATCCCCAGGCGCCGTGGAGGACGGCATCGCTGACCGGACTCTTCAGCACGCCGACGCCATAGAATGTCTTGCCGAAACTTTCCAAGAAAGCCGCGCGATCTTTCTCAATGTTCTCGCGGATTTCGTCGAAAACAGATTGATCCACTCCAGTGGGATTGTCGCCCGTCTTGAGCAGGAAAGGGGTGACTGATGCGACGAATGCGACTTTCGCCACGCGCGCCCCCTGATGTCGGCTCATGTAGCGCGCGACTTCGCCGCCGCCCATGGAGAAGCCGACGAGCGTGACGTCGTTGAGCTCGAGCTGGTCGAGCACGGCCTTGAGGTCGTCCGCCATCGTGTCGTAGTCGTAGCCGTCCCACGGCTTCGAGGAATCGCCGAAGCCCCGGCGCGTGTAAGGGATCGCGCGAAAACCTGCGTTGGCCAGGGCAAGGCTCTGATAGTCCCACATCTCGAGACTCACCGGCCAACCGTGAATGAGCACGACCGGCTTGCCCGTCCCGAAATCCTGATAGGCGAGTTCAACCGGACGATTGGTGGAGTCGTGGCCAGCTTTAATAAAATTCATGAGTTTGATTTCAGGTGTGGTGAATGAATACGCAAGCCTCGCGCAAAAAGGTGCCGGCCGGCTCGCCGGACGACAACGGGCCGGCCGTTGCTATCGTTGCGCATGACTCTTCCTGTTCTCCTCGAGCAGCAGCCTCATCCTGCTCTCGCTCGCACTCCGCAGGCGCTGGCCTGGGACGGCAGACACATGTGGCTGAGTTCCCGCGATCTCGGCCACGTTTATCAGGTGGATGTCCCAACTAGGAAAGTGATCCAAGAGATTAAACCGCCCGGGGTGGCGTGGGGTGCGGTCGCGGGCAACGGCTGCGTTTATTTCACCATCGGTGAAGGCGCCCAGGACGATCGCTACATCTATCGCTATGCGCCCGGCGCCGGCTTTCTGAAGTTATTCGCCTGCCCGGATTTTACCGGTTCCTATCTTAGCTTCGACGGACAGCACCTCTATCTCAGCCAATGGTATCAGCAGCGCATTCTTCAGTTGGATGCCGATGGTGAAATCGTCAGGACGATCGAAGTGGGGGCGGAGATTTGCGGTCACACCTTTGTCGCTGGCACCGTCTACGTCTTGCGTGGAGTAGAACAACCGGAGGAAGATTGGCGCATCGCGCGTTTTACCCTGGCGGAGAAGACGCCCTCCGTTACCGACGTGGCGAAAGTGCCGTTTGCCGCCCGCTCGCTCACTTTCGATGGCGTGAGGTTCTGGTCGAACCATCGCGCCGCGGACGAAACGGTATCGTTTGTGTTGCCGCGGTGAGAGAGCGGCGCCCAGACGCGGCCGTGATATCGAATGCGTTTTTTTCTCGCGTTCGTACGCCTCGCGCTGGGATGTTTGGTGATGAGAATTTTCCGATCGCCGTCGTGCTGGTTCGCGCTGGCCGCTTTTCTTAATCTGACAACGCATGCGGTGGCTGCTTCGGATCAGCCGACGATGAAGGCTGTCGTCATTCGGCAGAACGGCGGGCCGGAAGTGCTCAAGGTGGAAGAGGTCGCGCGCCCCGAGCCGAAGGACGATGAAGTGCTGGTGCGCGTCATTGCCGCCTCCGTTAATCCGGTCGATACCTATATGCGACAGGGAATGCGGCGGGCGGTGGATAGTCCGACGATCCTGGGCTACGACATCGCGGGTGTGGTGGAAAAGACAGGAGCGCAGGCGTCGAAGTTTAAAGCCGGCGACGCGGTCTACGCCTACCTCGCCGTCCCGCGCGGGGGCGGTTACGCGGAATATGCCATCGCGAAAGAAGGGGAGATGGCGCTCAAACCCGGCCAGATCGATTTCGAAAAAGCAGCGGCGGTCCCATTGGCCGCGACGACCGCCTGGCAGGCCTTGGTTGACACCGCGAAGATCGCGCCAGGCCAGACGGTATTGATCCATGGCGGCTCAGGCGGCGTTGGCTGCTTCGCGGTGCAAATTGCGAAGGCGCGCGGCGCGAAAGTCATCGCCACCGCCTCCACCGCCAATCAGGATTTACTGAAACAACTCGGCGTCGATCAACAGATCGATTACAGCACCACCAAGTTTCAGGACGTGGTCAAAGATGTGGATGTTGTTCTGAACAATGTACGCGGAGATACCCTGGCGAATTCCTACGGAGTGGTGAAGAAAGGCGGCATCATCGTCTCGATTACCGGTGAACCTGATGCGGCCGAGTGTGCCAAATATGAAATTCGCGGGATCGGCCTGATGGCGCATCCTGACGCCCAAGTGCTCGAGGAACTAACGAAACTAATAGAAGGGAACAAGCTCACCCCGATCGTCTCCCAGACTCTGCCACTGGCGGAGATTGCCGAAGCACATCGACAGATCGAAACGCATCACACCCGCGGCAAGATTGTCCTGCGCGTCGCGGCCGACCCCGAGGGATAAGCCGCCCGCTTACGGTTTGCCGCCAAAGGTGACGTGGTCGTCGAGATCGAGATAATCGAACCACGTCCGCACGTCTTCGCGCGTCTGATGAATGTCGCCCACCCGTTTCGCGAAAAACTGCAGCGTCTCCACATCGCCATCGGGTCCGCGTTCGCTGAAGTAAGCGCTCCAATGCTGGACTTCCCACGGCATCCGCTTTTGCGTCGCGTTCTCTTCAATCCAAGCCAGGATTTCACCGTCGCCTTTGCCAGTCGCCAACTCGCCCTTCAGCGCTTCGGCGGTAATGCCGGTGAAGCGAAAAAAGTGGTGATCGATTGGGTTGTTGTATTTGTATTCGCCCGCCGTCCCGGCGAGATCGGCCCGTCCTTTATCGAGAATGCGCGCCAGCGTGACATAGCCGCCGAGCCGGACACGAGGGCTGCGCGGCGGACGCTGGGTGAGATTGGGAGCGTGAGAGAGGTTGCTGTTGGCCATGGAGGAAGATAGCAGCAGCGTGAGTATTCGCGGGAAGTAAATTGCCACTGATGCTGGTCATCTCCACGCGCCGAGCGCTATCCTCCTGAAATGACGAACGACAACGTCAAACCGCCATCTCCCCGGTCGCACCTAGTGCAGATGCAACCTTCCGCCCGTATCCTGCTCCTCAGCACCTCGACTCTTTTCGGCGGGGATTATCTCGATTACGCCGAGGAGGAGATCCGCGACTTTCTTGGGCCGGCGCGCCAGGTTCTCTTCCTTCCGTTCGCGCTGCACGATCATAGTGCTTACGCCGGCCGGGTGCGGAAGCGTTTCGCACAAATGGGCTATGCGCTGCAGTCGCTGCACCAGGCAACTGATGCGGCGGCGACGGTCGACCGTGCCGAGGCTATTTTCATCGGCGGCGGCAACACTTTCCGCCTGCTCTCTCGTCTGTATGAATTGAATCTTCTGGCCGCCATCCGCGCTCGCGTCGGTGCTGGGATGCCTTATCTCGGATCGAGCGCGGGTTCGAATGTCGCCGGGCCCACGATTAAAACGAGCAACGATATGCCCATTATGCAACCGCCGTGCTTTGATTCGTTAGGTTTGGTCCCGTTTCAGATTAACCCGCATTACCTGGATCCCGATCCCAATTCCCGGCACATGGGCGAGACCCGGGAGGAGCGGATTCGCGAATTTCTGGAAGAGAACGCCACACCGGTCATCGGATTGCGCGAAGGGGCTTGGTTGCGCATCGAGCATGGCGCTGTCGTGCTCAAGGGCAAAGCCGGCGCCAGGCTTTTTCGTCGCAAGCTACCACCCGTGGAACTCCAGACCGGCTCGATCGATCGCTTTCTTGCCTCCAGCGGTGCCGGCGTACGTGGATGACGACGAACGCTCAGACTGGCTGGTGAATTGCCCGGCGCGGAGCAGAAAGGGTACGCAAAGCGTCGCCAGATTCCCGCGCCAGCGTGCGAAA
>JBDTXE010000119.1:0-6569 GCA_040006335.1 Verrucomicrobiota bacterium
GGAACTTCGGGTGGCAACAACGGCGCGTAGCTGCCGCAGAAGGTGGGGGCACCAAAGGTGATGATTTCGAGGAACCCGGCCACGTGTCGCACCGCCGCCCGTCCAACTCCGCGCACCACGCCATAGCCAGCGGCGGCGGAATTGCCTTCGTTGGTGTTCACGGTCGCGATCGTTACCGGAATCTCAGCGGCGCCGAGAAAGAAATTCGAGAGTCCGCGCCCAAGTTTTCGCGTGGGCCCCTGGTCGTTCGAGGGCGGATCATGGATGTCGCCGAGGGCGGCTCCCACAATGACGAGGACGCTGGTGAGAAAAACAGCGGCAGCTTTCATGTCCGCATTAGAACAGCAACTCGCGCGCGAGAGCAATACTTCATTTTCGCGCCGCGCGCCGTTGTCCACGAGGGGTCGCCGCCATCGAGGCGACGATGGTCACGGTCAGGATGAGGACGATCACACCCAGCGAAATCAGATTCGGGACCTCGAAAAACTTCGAGGTAATCATCTTGAGCCCGACGAAAGCGAGGACGACGGCCAGGCCGGTCTTGAGATAAACGAAACGATCCACCAGCTTGGCGAGGAGGAAGTAAAGCGAGCGCAGGCCGAGAATGGCGCAAATGTTGGAGGTGTAAACGATGAAGGTATCGGTGGTAATGGCGAAGACCGCGGGAATGGAATCAACCGCAAAGACGAGATCCATCACGTCCACCATCACGAGCACGAGCACGAGCGGAGTAATGACAAAACGGCCATTGACGCGCGCGGTGAAATGCTCGTCGCGGAATTCGTTCGTCACCAGCGGAGACTTGCGCGAGACCCGCATCAGCCAAGTGTTGCTGAAATCCCGTTCGGTATCGCTAACGAAGAACATACGGATGGCGGTCACGAGCAGGAAAACTCCGAAGACGTAGATGATCCAGTGAAACCGATTCACCAGCGTCACGCCCAGCCAGATCATCGTTCCGCGCATGACCAAGGCTCCCAAAATGCCCCAAACCAGGACGCGATGCTGCGCCTTCTGCGGGACGCCAAAGGAGCCGAAGATCAACACGAAAACAAAAATATTATCGATGCTGAGCGAGTACTCGATCAGGTAGCTGGTGAAAAAATCGACCCCTGCGTCGGCCCCGCGCCAATGCCAGACCACCGCATTGAACGCGAGGGAGAGGACCACCCAGATGAGGCTGCGCCGCACTGCCGCCGCCACGCTCAGGTCGCGGTCGCGCAGCTTGAAGCTGACGAGATCGACCGCCAGGGCGATAAACACGCCGATGTGGAACGCGATCCAAAACCAGAGGGGAGTCGGCACGAGGGCGCTACCGTTTCACGACGGACCAGAGGTCGCAATGTGAAAGGGTATAGTTCTTGGTAACCATTCCTCGGGGAGAATACGTTCTTTTGCGCCGGGCGGACCCGTCCGCCCGTAAATTCTGCTCGCTCCGAGCTCCTCTTCTTCGTAAGTTGCCTGCGACGTTATGGATGCTGAGCTGGAGAAATTAGTCGAGGCCGGGAAGCTGACCACGCGTGCAGCCGAGCAGCTCGATCTTTTGCAGCCAGGCTCCTATTGCCTGCACAAAAGTTGGGGCTTTGGCCAGATCGCGGAGTGGAATCTTTTGCTCAACCAGATCGTCATCAACTTTAAAAACAAGCCGCATCATCCGATGCAGCTCGCCTATGCGGCGGAACATTTACAGCCCATCCCAGCGGCGCATTTTCTCGCCCGTAAAGCGAGTGAACCTGATGTCGTCCGCGCGCAGTTAAAAAGCGATCCCGCGGCCATCATGCGCAACATCCTGGAAAGCCTCGGCGGCAAGGCCACGCTCGGACAGATTAGCGAGTTTCTCGTCGGCGACCTCTTCACCGAAGCGGAGTGGAAAAAGTGGTGGACCGCGGCGAAGAAGGCGATGAAGGAGGGCGGATATTTCGACGTCCCAGGGAAAAAGAATGAGCCGGTCAGTCTGCGGGCGGAACCGGTTTCGCGGGCGGATGAGCTCCTTAATTTGTTCCGTCAGGCGCGCCAGCCGAAGGAACAGGCGGCTGCGCTCGATCAGATTATCAAATTCCACAGTGAGTTCCGCGACCCGGCCACGCAGCTCCAGCCGATCATCGAGAAAGTTGAGAACACCGCCGCGCAAAATCAGCGGCTTCATGCCGCCCTCACCTTCGAGATGATTCTGGCGCGTGACGACCTGCTCGAGCGCGTGCCCTCGCTCAAAATTAATCGGGCCGATCTTACCATTGAACGCCTGGTGGCCGAAGAAGAGCCACGCCTCACCATGATCCTGCCCAAGCTGCCGGCGGCGAAAGAGAGGCGTGTCCTGCAAGTGTTACCCCAGGCTCTCGGTGCGCGCTGGATGACTCGCGCCTGGCAAATGATGCTTTCCGCTCAGGCGCGTTCGGTCGGGCAAATCCCGCGGGTATTTCTGGATCACGGCGAAGAAGCCGAGCTACGCAGTCTTTTTGGGCGAGCGGTGCGGGAACATTCGGCCACGAGCGAGATGCTCATCTGGCTCTGTCGCGAACGCGTCCGGATGAAGGAACTGATTTCGCCTGATCTGTTGCCTTCCATCCTTTCTGCGATCGAGCGCGATCAGCACAACGAGAATTCTCGCTCCTCTCGTTTGCGTGACCTGTTACTCGACGACCGGGAACTCATTCCTGATCTCTTTGCGGATGCAGACATCAGCGCCGCGCGTGACTCGATGCGCCGTCTTCTGCTCACGCCCGTTTTCGACGACCTGACCAAGCGCTCCCTCATGGCCCGTGTCCTGAAGCTTTATCCCGAGCTGGAAAGCATGGTCACCGGCGACCAACGCGAGGAAAAATCAGAATCGCTTGTCGTTTCCTGGAGCAGCCTCGACAAGCGCAAGGCCGAGTACGAAGAGATCGTGAAAAAGAAGATCCCCGAGAACACCAAGGAAATCGGAGTGGCGCGTTCCTACGGCGATCTGCGGGAGAATTTTGAATTTAAAGCCGCCAAGGAAATGCAGGCGGTGCTGATGCGTCGGAAAGCCGAGATCGAACAAATGCTGCAGCGGGCGAGGGGAACTAATTTTTCCAATCCCGATCTTGCCCAGGTGTCGATCGGCACCGTGGTCAGTCTGCGCGAAATCACTTCTGCCGAACAGGAGAGCTATACCATCCTGGGAGCGTGGGATAGCGACCCGGACGCGCGCGTGATCTCTTATCAAACCGCGATCGGGCAGGCGCTGCTGGGCAAGCGCGTGGGTGATCGTGTCACGCTCAATGACGATCTGGGCGTCACCACCTTCGAGATCGTCGCGATTGGCCCGGCCCCAGTCGATGTCGCGCCGCTCGAGACCGAGGCCGAACTTCAGTCGGAGCCTCTCAGCGTCGGGTAGGAAAAACGCCCCCCAACCCTGGCGATAAAGACGCCGGCATTTCACCGCGCCGAAGATGAGCAGTTGGTAGCAGCGATCAACTCCGCATCATCGTCATCCAGATGATGAAGAGCACGATCCCGGTGCCGATGATCAGCATTGCTTCGCGCAGCCCGGGCGCGCGCGTCGCTTTGCGCCGGCTAAAGCTGTAAAGAACCAGCGCTACCAGAATGACAATCACAAAGAGCGTAACGGGAAACATCGCGCTCTTCTATCCGCGTGGCAGGGGGACTTGGCCAGCTCGAATTTCCTCCTTCTCGACACGGGGAGAGAATCGCGGGAACATGCGGGAACAATGAGTGAACCGATCTATCTCGCGCGTGCCGGCAAAAACGAAATTTTTCTGCTGCCGCGGATGGCGAACCGTCATGGTCTGATTGCGGGAGCCACCGGCACCGGGAAGACCGTTACCCTGCAGACGCTGGCTGAGGGTTTCAGCGACCGCGGCATTCCCGTCTTCATGGCGGACGTCAAAGGCGACCTCGCCGGTATGAGTCAGCCCGGGGGAAATAATCCCAAGATTGTCAGTCGCGCGCAGGAGCTTGGGCTAACGGATTTTAAACCGCAGGCTTCGCCCGTGGTTTTCTGGGATGTCTTCGGCGAGAACGGTCATCCGGTACGCGCCACCGTTTCGGAGATGGGGCCGCTCCTCTTGGCGCGTCTCCTCGCCCTTAACGACACCCAGGCCGGAGTGTTGAACATGGTTTTTAAGATCGCCGACGAGAGCGGCCTGCTCTTGCTCGATCTCAAGGACCTGCGAGCCATGCTGCAATATGTGGCCGACAACGCCGATCAGTTCAAAACTGAATACGGGAATGTCTCGGCCGCGAGTGCCGGCGCGATTCAGCGCAACCTGCTCGCGCTTGAGTCTCAGGGAGCCGACAAGTTTTTTGGCGAGCCGGCGCTCGATCTCGACGACCTGATTCAAACGCAGAATGGACGTGGCGTGATCAACATTCTGGCGGCAGAAAAGTTGATGCAACAGTCGCCCAAGGTCTACGCCACCTTTCTTCTTTGGTTGCTCTCCGCGCTCTTCGAACGCCTGCCGGAAGTCGGCGATGCCGATCAACCGAAGTTGGTTTTCTTTTTCGACGAAGCGCATCTGCTTTTCGCCGATATCGAGGCTTCCGTGGCGGAGAAGGTCGAACAGGTTGTTCGCCTTGTTCGTTCCAAAGGGGTGGGCGTTTATTTTGTCAGCCAGAATCCGCTCGACATCCGCGACATCGTCCTCGGCCAGCTCGGTAACAGAGTGCAACACGCGCTGCGCGCTTTCACTCCGCGCGACCAGAAAGCTGTCGCCGCCGCGGCCCAGACCTTTCGCCAGAATCCAAAGCTCAAAACTGAAGAGATCCTAACCCAGCTCGCGGTGGGTGAGGCCCTTGTCTCCATGCTCGACGAAAACGGCACGCCGCAACCGGTGCAGCGTGCTCTGATCGTGCCGCCTCGTAGTCAAGTCGGCGCGATCACCCCGGCGCAACGGCAGCAAATCATCGCTTCCTCGGTTCTCGCGGGGCATTACGAGAAGGCGATTGATCGCGAATCCGCCTACGAAAAATTACATAATCGCGCGGCGCAGCCGTCCGCCGGTGCGACTGAGCCCGCGCCGCCGACCAGCGGGTCGGTCTTAGGCCGAGTCTGGCAGTCAGCGGAATCGGTTTTCAAGCCGGAAATCGGCCCGCGCGGTGGCCGGCGAGACAGCCTGGCTACGGCTATGGCAAAAAGCGCGGCCCGCGCCGTGGGCAGTCAGCTCGGAAGACAAATAGTCCGCGGCGTCCTGGGTGGGATTCTCGGCGGCGGAAGCAGCCGGCGGCGGTAGGGGCTCGGCCCTCAACCGACGGTGCAGCTATCGATAACGCGCAACCGGTGGATCAGAGAAGCGCGAGCCCATTTCTGGAGCCGGCTGTTTGCTGTCCGATAAGCGAGATCGCGTCGTGCAAAAAAATCGCCGGCCGCGCGTGGCGACCGGCGATTTACGGATTTGCCCCCCTTTTGCGGAGCTCAACCGACTATTGCTTTACGGCGTGGCTGTCGGGCTCGCCGAAGCGGCGGCCTTCATCTCATCGTGCTTCCCGCCTTTGCCACCTTTTCCAGCCTTCATCTCTACGTGCTTGGCCGTCATGGTGTAGGTAATGGTTATCTTGTCTCCCACCTTTACGTCGCCGTCGACTTTCGTATCGGAATTGCGGTCGACTTCCCAGCGTTCCTTCTTGGCCCCTTTTTCCACCACGATCATGGAATCATTTACTTCCACGACCGGTCCGGTGACCTGGTAGGTTTTGGCGCTGGCGGCCGATGCGACTCCGGCGAGCGCAAGATTCGCCGCTGCAAATAAGCTAAACAACTTGATCATTTTCATCGTGAGGAATTAGACGGCTCGCGGCTGGGCTATTCAAGGTTTTTAAACCGCAGAGGTGGGCTTGGCCTAGTCGCCCATCACGGGAAGGCCGCCTGGAGTGTAAGCTGTCTTACGGAGAACGAAGTGATTTTCGTTCGCCGCTGACCCGGAAGGCAAAATCTCGAAGGGAACGAGCTGCTGCGTCGCCCCCAAGGGGGCAAGGAAACCCTCGTTCGTCCACACATGAAAGCGAGCCCCATACCTGGGCAAAAGCCGAGCCGCTTCCGCCGCCTGCCGCTGGATTTCGCCTCTAGGTAACACGCTGGACCGTAAGGCTGGGATGCACGTGGCGCAGGTGTTCTTCGTAGGCCTGCCGGCAAGTGACGACTCCGCCATCCGCATAGTCGGCAATTGCATGTGGAACGGTGGTTTCACTTCGATCGCGACCAAAAGTGTGCCGCATATCCGGAACTACCTGCAGGTGAATGCCTCCGCCGCGTAGGACTCGTATCGCCTGGACGACGGCGCCGATGGGATCGCGCAAATGCTCGATCACATGTGCCGAGATCAGAAAGTCGAGAGAGGAGTCTCAATCCCCGCCACGCGACAACTCGGAGCGGGCCTGGGTGATCTGATCTTCGGGCGTCACAAATGTTGCAGGGAAGCAACGCCGGAAAGTTCGGGCCAGCCGCGTCTGGTTGGCAACGAAAAAGAAAAGCCCAGCCACTTGTTGCCAAGGGACTGGGCTTTGTTCTGGCGACGTCCTACTCTCGCACAACCTTTCGTCGCACTACCATCGGGGCTGCAGCGTTTCACTTCCGTGTTCGGAATGGGAAC
>JBDTXE010000120.1:0-6530 GCA_040006335.1 Verrucomicrobiota bacterium
ATTACCACGAGGAGCGCTCCGGATGCGGTATAACGACTCATGGATAAGCCACCCTTGGCGATTGGCTTGTCTAAAAAATCTCCGACCACGGCGCCAAGCGGCCGAGTGAGGATAAAGGCTGCCCAGAAAAGCGCTGCCCGTGACCAGCTGGTGAAATAGTAGATCAGCGCGGTCAGCAGCAACAACCCTCCGAAGACCGCCGCCGCCCCGAGGTAGCCCATTTCGTTGGTGTCCGCCACCCAGTCGCCGAGCGCCGTCCCCAAGGTCTGCGAGAACATGATTGTGACCCAGTAAAAGACCTCAACCTTCGGCGTGTTTACCGTTTCGATCGAGATGCTGCCGGTGGCCCATCGCCAGGTCAGGAGCGAAGCCAGGACGAAGAAGAACAAAATGGCCGAGCCCCCGGTGTAACCAATGCCAAGCGATCGTGTGCAATAATCGGCCAGGGTGGTTCCGACCGTGGTCGTGGCGACGATGGTCAGCCAGTAGAGAAACGGATGGAACTTCTTTGCCTTGATCTGCACCAGCACCGCCACCACAAACAGCACGCCGAAGATCGCCGTCCCAATAAGATAACCCGCCCCATTCGCCTCCGCCGTCGTTTCGCCCAGCCACGACATGGTCACGGCGTCGCCGCCTGTTTCCCCCAGCGTGGTCGCCAGGATCTTGATGATCCAGAAAATCAGCGTGACCTGAGGGACCTTGGCCACGAGCTCGGCTGCCTGCCGTTCTCTTCCCGTTCTCTCAAAATCGAATGGCACCGGGTTCATCGCACCTCAACCTTGTCGGCGAATCGCCAAAGACAATCGGTAATCGCAATCTGGCGCATCTGTTCTCTCGTGCTGTGACCTTCCATCACTTTAGCTTTCTCAAATTCGAGATTCGGATTCTGCCATTGCCGCGTCCCAGTTTTCCCGCTTCTTGTTTTATCTGTAGGGTCATCCATGAGAAATCTTGTTTGCGGATTTGTTCTGGCCTTTGCTTCTCCGGCGCTTTGCCAAATGACGCCAGTGGCCGATCGCGTGGCAAAACAAAACACCCTTTTCGACGAGTTTTACGAGGCCGGCCTGAAGAACTCGCCCGAGCGTGCCACTTCCTACGGCGACTACCGCTACAACTCTCTGCTCGGACAATATTCTTTGGCGGAGATCGAACGCCAGCACGCGGAAGCGGATACTTTTCTCAAGCGCCTCCAGGCGATCACGACGGACGGCATGAGCGATAAGGATCTCCTCAGCCACCGCGTCATGGAACGGCAGCTCCAACGCGAGGACATAAACTACGATCTGAAAAATTTCGAGATGCCGGTGAACCAGCAGAGCGGCGTCCACACCCGGCTGGCTGATCTGCCGTTGAGCGTCCCTTTCGATTCCGTGCCGCATTACCAGGATTACATCTCACGGCTGCATCAGATCCCGCGCGTGCTCAAGCAAACCGTCGACGTCATGCGCCAGGGCATGAAGGACGGACTGATGCCATCGCAGCTCGTGGTGGAGAAGCTCCCCGGCCAATGCGAAGGCATCATCGCCGCCAACCCATTCCTTCAGCCGACGAAGAAGTTTCCCGCGGACTTCCCGGACGCGGACAAGACCCGGCTAACCGATGAGATGACGAAGGCGGCAAACGATGATGTCCTGCCCGCTTACAGGAAGTTCGCCGAGTTTCTTCGCACCGCTTATCAGCCGAAAGGGCGCAAGGAGCTTTCGGTCGAGAGCCTACCCGACGGCAAACGCCGTTATGCCGAAGCCGTCAAAATGATGACCACTCTCAATGTCACGCCGGCGGAGGTGCACGCGCTGGGCTTGAAGGAAGTGGAACGCATCACCGCTGAAATGACCGACCTCGCTCAGACAGAGGGGAAAGATCTCGCCAGCTTCCGACATGCTATTAACGAAGACGCGAAATGGAAGCCGACGAGCGAACAGCAAATCCTGGATGATTACTCGAAATACATCCACCAGATGGAACCAAAGCTGCCGGAGCTTTTCGGGCTGCTCCCGAAGGCGCCCGTGACCGTGGAAGCGATTCCGGACTTCGCCAAGGCGGAAGCGACCCACTACGTCGCCGGCACGCCCGATGGCAAACGCCCGGGACGCGTCGTCGTTGCGGTGGCAGATCCGACCAAGCGCACGCTCGTGGATGACGAAGCCATCGCCTATCACGAAGGCGTGCCGGGACATCACATGCAGATTAGCATCGCTCAGACCTTGCCCGACCTGCCGAAATTCCGGCTGCACGGTTTCTACTCCGCCTATGCCGAGGGCTGGGCGCTTTACGCTGAGGAACTCGGTAAAGAGATCGGCTTCTATCAGGATCCCGTCTCCGATTACGGACGGTTGAACTCGGAATTGTTCCGCGCCGTTCGTCTCGTCGTCGATACCGGCATTCACAACAAGAATTGGACCCGCGAGCAGGTCATCGACTACATGCATGCGAACGACTTAAACGATGCCATGGCGCAGACGGAAGCCGACCGCTATATCGCCTGGCCGGGGCAGGCGCTGGCCTACAAGATGGGTCAGCTAACGATTCGTAAACTGCGCGAGGAAGCCAAAGCAGAGCTCGGCTCGAAGTTCGACCTCAAAGCCTTTCACGACGAACTCCTCAACGGCGGCGCCATGCCGCTCGATCTTCTGCAGGAGCGCGTCCACGCCTGGATCAGGTCACAAGCGGCGGGCCCCACTCCATAGCAGTTTTCGTCAGGCGGAGCGTAACGTGCGCAAGATTCCGTAAACACATTCGCTTCGGTTGCAATCTCAGCCGGGATGCAAAGAATCCGTTGCATGCACATCCAGGTTGACGATCTCAGCGGGCCGGAAATCGCGGCTCTTCTCGAAGAGCACCTCGCCGGCATGCGCAGTCTGTCGCCTTCCGAAAGTGTGCACGCGCTTCCGCTCGAGGAATTGCGCCGTCCGGAAGTGACCTTTTGGAGCGCCTGGGAAAAGAGCGAACTCCTCGGCTGCGGCGCGCTCAAACAGCTCGATCCGGAACAGGGCGAAATTAAATCGATGCGAACGGCATCGAATCACCGGCGCAAAGGCGTCGCGCACTCGCTGCTGCAGCACATTCTCGCGGAAGCGCGCCGCCGTGGTTATCGACGGCTCAGCCTTGAGACCGGTTCGCAGCCGGGATTTGAGCCCGCCCGCCAGCTCTATTCGCAGGCTGGTTTCGTCGCCTGCGCACCTTTCGCCGATTACACCAACGATCCGAACAGTTTTTTCCTCATGCTCGAGCTTTGACTACCCGCATGGCGACTGCGATTTCGTTAACAAAAAACTCTTCACGAACGTAAACGGTTGGCCGACAGGGCCAATGAGCCGAGAAATATCATTGCGCTCCCTCTCGGCTCGGCGCGCGATAAATCGCAGCCGCGGCAGAAGACGAAATGCCGATTTCCCTGCCGCTGACGAAGTGATACCGTCTGCCGCCATTTCGGTCCCGGAATTCAGAGTTTAAATTGGAACGCCGTCTCACTGCCATCCTCGCCGCCGATGTCGTCGGCTACAGCCGTCTTATGGGCGCGAATGAAGTGCGCACGCTCGACGGGCTGAAAGCTCATCGCCACGAATTGATCGATGGCAAGATCGCCGAGCGTCAGGGCCGCATCGTCAAGCTCACCGGCGACGGGGTGCTGGTCGAGTTCCCGAGTGTGGTCAATGCAGTGCAATGCGCCGCGGAAATACAGCGCGGTATGCGGGAACGCAACGCCGACGTGCCGCACGACTGCCGGATCGCAAGCCGGGCGACGTACAGGAGGTTAGCCAGACGGTTTAAAGTTTCTTCGGTTCTGGAAGGCAGCGTCCGCAAGGCCGGGGCGCGGGGGGAATGGCCCGCACTCATGCGCGCTACCACGAAGTGCTGGAATTGATTGGGTAGCGCGCTGATTCCGATAACTGAAAAGCTGTTGTTCAACGTGGGCGGCTGGCCCGCGATGAAAGGCGCGCGTGCGATCGTGCAGGCTGGCCGGGTGACCGACGCGAGCTATGCCGCGCCGCTCCTCACCGGTTTCGTGCGCGAAGGCGCAAAGAATTATCGTTCCGGGCTGCGGATCAAAACCGCGATCGACGTCGAGAACCTTTGCACTTGCTGGGAATCGCGCTCCGTCGGCAAAATCTGCGCGCATTCGGTCGCGGTCGGCCTCGCGTTCCTCCGGCCCGCGCCGGCAATCGCTCCTGAAGTTTTACCGAAGATGGAAGAGGCGCCGGCCGGTCCGGCCTTCGTCCCGATCGGGAGTGAGGGCGCGAAGCCGGTGCAATTGCATCTCATTCTCCCGCCGAACTTCATTTCGGCTTGGGCGAAAGCGCAGGTCATGCTCGTAGTCGAAGCGCAGGCCGGCGCGAATCGCACGCTGCTTTCAGCCTTGCCGAAAAAGACAACCTTCGCGGCCGACGACTTGGACCTCGCGCTGATCGAAGGACTGCGCGCTTTTCCCGCGCTCTTCGCCAGCGGCATGGCCTCGTCCTCGCGCGACGCGTTTCTGCGCCTCCTCCCTTCACTGCAAAATCATCCGCGGGTCACCTTCGGCAAAACAGTTCCGGTCACAATTTCATCGGTCGCCGTTCGACCCGAGCTCGAACTCACGCAGCGCCCGGATGGCAGCATCACCGTAAAAGCGAAACCGATACCCCATACGATGCTTCTCTGGAACGCAACCGACGCGTGGTTCCTCCGAGAAAAGGAGTTTGTCCGCTGCGGCGAAGCATTGCCCGCCGGCGCCGCGCATCTGCTCGATCGCCCCCTCGAACTGGAGGGCGAGCGCGCCCTGAAATTTCTCGCCTTCGACCTTCCGCGATTGCAGGAGGCTTTCGAGATTAGCGCGGGCGACAACGTGCGCCTGCCCGAACTCGTCCCCGCCACTCCCGCTTTCGCACTGCGCCTCGCGGGCACGCTCAGCAGCGTCACCGGCGAGCTGCTTTGCACCTATGGCAATCGTCCTGCGTTCAAGGCCGCGATGCACGAGGACGATCAATTCCTCTTCCGCGATCCAAACGATGCCGCCCGCATTTTGCAGCGTAACACCCCGGCAGAACGCGCCGCGGTCGAGCGTCTCGAGCAGGCCGGTTTCGCCCGCACCGATGCCGGTGGCTTCGTTCTCTATGGCCAAATGCAGGTCGTTAGTTTCTTCGCCAGCGCATATCCGAAGCTGCAGCGGCTCTGGAACGTCACCCTCACCCCGCAGGTCGAGAAGTGGACCGGCGAAATCGAGCGCGTCACGCCCAAGCTCGAGATCGTCGGGTCGGGCGTTGATTGGTTCGAAGTCCGCTACTCGTTAGTCACGCCCGGCGGCCAGGAATTTTCCAACACCGAGATCCAGCAGCTCCTTCGTTCCGGCCAATCACAAACGCGCCTGCGCAATGGCCACCTCGCCATCATCGACACCGCCGGCCTGGAAGATTTCGAGCAGGTCATCCGCGATTGTGATCCCGCGCAAACGCAGCCCGGCCTTTACCGCATCGACCGCGCGCACGCCCCTTACGTCGAGGAAACCGCGCGCGAGCTCGGCTCCGCCATCGCCGATCGCCGCGAAGCGCTGAAGCAATTCATCACCAGCGCCGCCGCGCCTGTCACCGGCGCCAGGGAGAAACTCGGCGCGCTCGCGCAAACCCTGCGCGAATACCAGCTCACCGGTTTCGAGTGGCTCACCCGCCTCGCCGCCAACCATCTCGGCGGCATTCTCGCGGACGAAATGGGCCTCGGCAAAACCGTGCAAACGCTCGCCTTCCTCCGCGCCCATCAAGGCAACGGCCCGGCGCTCATCGTTTGCCCGACTTCGCTCGTCACCAATTGGGAGAACGAAGTGCGGAAATTCACTCCCGAATTAAAAACGCTCATCCTCGAAGGCGCCCATCGCGCCACGCTTTTCAAGTCGATCAAGAAAGCCGACATCGTCATCACCAGCTACGCGCTCCTCCGGCGCGACATCGAGCAGCTCCGCGACCTCCAGTTCTCCACCGCTGTCCTCGACGAGGCGCAGCACATCAAAAATCCCGACACCCAAAACGCCCAGTCCGCCTTCGCCCTGCGCGCCAAACACCGCTTCGTCCTCACCGGCACGCCCATGGAAAATTCCGTGCGCGATCTCTGGTCGATCATGAACTTCGCCCTCCCCGGTTACCTCGGCCCGCATAAAGATTTCCGCGAACGTTACGAACTCCCCCTCGCCCGCGGCGCCGCACCCGAAGTGCAACGCCGCCTCTCCCGCCGCTTGCACCCCTTCCTGCTCCGCCGCCGCAAACGCGATGTCGCCAAAGATCTGCCCGAGAAAATCGAACAAGTCGTCCCGTGCGACCTAACGAGTACTCAACGCAGCGCCTACGACGCCCTGTTGCGCCAAATCCAGAGCGGGCTCGGCAGCTCCACCGCCAAAACGACGAACGCCGGCGTGCAGCGCATGAAAATGCTCACTGGCCTGCTTCGCCTCCGTCAGGTTTGCTGTGATCTTCGCCTCGTCGGCCTCGAGAAAGAAAATCCCTCCGCCAAGCTCGAACTCCTCGACGAACTCCTCGGGGAAGCCATCGACGGCGAACATC
>JBDTXE010000121.1:0-6526 GCA_040006335.1 Verrucomicrobiota bacterium
GTCCAAGTTAATCCATCAAAACGCCACGCTGAACGGTATCTCCAGCGAGCGTATCCGAATCATTGAAGCAGCTGCTGCGGCCGAGCATGGCACAGCCGAGATGCATGTTGATGAGCGCACCGGGTTTGCGCAGGGAGTAGACAACCATGACTCCGACTTCGCCGCCAGAAGCACATTGAAGGTCGAGACCACGACTGTCGACGCAGCTCGGAAGGCGGATGGGCGAAAGGTAGCGCTTCTCAAAATAGACGTCGAAGGTTTTGAGGACCAAGTCTTACAAGGTAGCCGCGACACGCTTTCACGCGACCGGCCGACAGTATTTCTCGAGCTACACCATAACGTCCTACGGGACAGGGGTGTCAGCTCTCACAAGATGTTCGATAGCCTCGCTCGGCTACGATATTCTTTAATTCGACTTAACGGAAAACCTGTGAACCTCGGGGCTGCTGTGGCGGCAGGGTCACTGATGCCAAGAGCCCATGTTCTTGCGGTGCCTTGTGAGCAATCTTCGCTCCTCCGGGCATCCATGCGGCTCCGCCGGTGACGCCTTCCAGTTAGGAGATCCCGGTTCGCGTGACTCGCTGAAACAATAACATGACGCGCGACTGTCCGAAAAATGAGTGAAGGGGCAGGTCAAATTTCAAACGGGCCCCGCCCTCAACTGTGAATTGAAAGCGCGACCCTAACGGGATTCGAACCCGTGTTACCGCCGTGAAAGGGCGGTGTCCTAGGCCACTGGACGATAGGGTCAGAGCGCGCCCAATTATCCGGACGTCATCCTCCCTTGCAAGCGGCAGTTCCGTCGCCTGCGCAGCGCGAGGGGTAAGAGGACATTTGTTCCATTTGGGCGCCGAATAATTTAGCGACCCAGTAATTCGATCGCCTCCGCTGTGCGTGCGGTTGCACCGCGATGTGGTGCGAGAACGCTCAGACCTGACTGCGCCATGTGTTCGCGCAAAGTTTGATTTGCAAGGAGGCGTTGCACCTCTTCAACCAGCTCGGCCACTGATTGGACACACCGCGCGCCGCCAGCGGCCAACAGTCCTTTGCTCAGGCTGGCGAAGTTTTCCATGTGCGGACCAAAGAGGATGGGCTTTCCCGCGAGGATCGCTTCCGCCGGGTTTTGGCCGCCATGGCTGGTGAGGCTTTTGCCGATGAAGACGACTGTGGCAATCCGATACCAGTCCCGCAGTTCACCTGTGGTGTCGATCAGGAGGCAGTCGATTTCGCGAAGACTTTGGAAGGCACTGCGGCGGACGGCCCGAAGATCGCGCAGGTCCGCCTCGATCTGACTCACGCGTTCCACATGCCTTGGTGCCAGTACCAGCAGCAGGTCGGGAAAGGCAGGACGAAGCTGGCGAAATACTTCAGCGAGGATTTTTTCTTCGCCCGGATGCGTGCTTCCCCCCAGAAGAACCCGACGTTGAGAATCTTCGTGGTGTCGGATTGCCTCGGTGAAGCTCGCTTGAGGGATGGCGGGCGACCTAGAGCCCATCGGGGCGGTTTCCTGCGAACTACCGAAGGTTTCTTCCGTGTCATACTTAATGTTGCCCACGGCCGCGATTTTCGCCTCCGCCACGCCCAAACGAAGCCAGCGCTGTTTTTCCTCCACGTCGGCAACGCAGACCAGAGTGAGCTTTCGAAAGAGAGGGGAGGTCAGCGCGTGAAAACGGCGAAAGCGCGTTTCCGAACGGGGAGACAAGCGCGCGTTAGCCAGAATTACCGGCACCGCGCGTCTTCGTGCTTCGGCCATCAGGTTTGGCCAGACTTCCGCTTCCACCAGGATGACTCGCCGTGGTTTTATGGTGTTCCAGGCATGATGCATCACCGGCCAGAAGTCGAGCGGTGCGTAAAGAACACGAAGCCACGGCGGTGCGCCATTGCACGCGAACGCGTAACCCGTGGTGGTGGTGACCGTGAGGATTGCCTCCAGGCCGGGCTGGTGAGGGCGAAGGGCAGCGGCCAGCTTCAGCGCGATCGCCACTTCCCCCACACTCACCGCGTGGATCCAGGTCGGGCGAAGCGTCCGTAATGTTTGGCGCAATTCAGGCGAATAGAAGCCGAGCCGCTGTCCGAAATTTGCGCGATACCCGCCCCGGCGAATCATTTTCAGGAGGTATCCCGGTAAAAAGAAAATCAATCCGAGGGGCCAGAGCAGATTGTAGAGCAGGCGCGTCATACCGCCCCGGAAACACGTTGCTCGTTTTGCTGATGCGAGAAAAAGATTACCTCGGTGGCGCCGTATCGCTTCGCGCGCGAAACGACCCAGGGCGCGGCATCTTCCAGAGATTCCGCCGGAGACTTTTCCAGGACGAACACTCCCGTAGGAGCGAGCAAAGAAGGGAGATTTTCGTTTCGTAGGAGCAGCCGCGAAAAACTCTCGCCGTCGGCAGCGGCGCGGTAGGGAGGATCAGCAAAAACGAGTTCAAAGCACGGCAACTGGTTCGCGGAGCCGCCCGGGCGGTTTTGTCGATAGAGGAAATCGAAAACATCCTGCCTGTGCACCTCGCCGGAAAACTTAAGCGCTGCCAGATTGCGCTCGATCACCCGGGCCGCGAGGTGATTCGTTTCGATAAAAACTGCGGAGCGGGCGCCACGGCTCAGGGCTTCGATGCCCAAACCGCCTGCACCGGCAAAGAGATCGAGCACCCGCGCGCCGGCAACTATTTCGCCGAGGCTGGAAAAAATTGCTCCCTTCACGCGATCCATTGTCGGGCGCACTCCCTTGGGCGGCACTTCCAGCCGTCGCCCGCCCGCGGACCCGGCGATTATCCTCACGGCGGCACGACGGCGGGGGTGGCCGAGAGCGTGGGTGGGGTTGAACTCGGGGCACTGGGCGAAATTGCTTCCCCAGGGGCTTCTGTCGGCGACGCCTCCGCAGGCGTCAGCTTTTGCTTCTTTTTTTTCTTCGGCTTTCCGCGTCCCAGCAGGGCGTCCACGACGCTGCCCAGATCTTTCAAATTTGTTCCGATGGCCCGCTCAACCAGGTCGGTGCGCGGATTTCCCACCGTCCCTGTGACATGGAAGGCGAGCGCATACATTCCCGGCTCATCAGTGGCGATAAAATTATCGCGCAGGCTGCGAAAGAGCTGACCGCGGATTTTGTCGTTAATCGCGAGGTTGGATTCGAGGGCGAGTTTGCCTTGGAGTGAGACTGACCCGGTGGAAACGAGGCGCAGATTGGGCGATTGCAACGTCATCCGGTCGATCAGCACCTGGCCGTGGGCGATGCGAAACTTCGCTTCGGCCTGCTGCAGGTCGAGCTGGGTTAATTCATCAATTTGAAGGAGCTGCCCAATGGCGGCGAGGACCGCGAACTGTTGGACGTGGCCTCCCTGCAGCGAGAGCGTTCCTTCGCCCGTGAGCGAATCGGGATTGGCTGATTCGCCCGAGAGAACGCAACTCCCCTGCAGCCGGCCGCGCAGAATATCGCGGCCGCCGCCCGCCTGCGTGATCAGTTCGTTGGCATCCACTTTGTCGAATTCGAGGTGGGCAGTGAAAGGAGAGCCCGGTGCCTGCGTTTGGAGATGGAGCAATCCATGCAGAGTGCCGTTGGCCAATTGTGCCTGGATTTTTGGGAGCTCGAGCGCGACGGAATCGTAGCGAAGCGGACTGCGCAACGCCGTCAGGAAAACGCGATCGCGGAGCGCAGTCTTGGCGATACGCGCCTCGCCTCGAAGCTCGTTTCCGGTGCGGAGCTCGGAGGAAAAATCAACGCCGTCGAAAGCGGCCACGGGCTGACGACGCTGATCTAGAAAATGGATACTGCCGTTCACCAGCCGCACCCGCCCGATTTGCGGGAAACTGGCGGCGTTTTCTCCCGGAGAAACCGAGGCGATCGGGGGAGGAGCCGATGGCGCAGAGTGGATGGGAGGCGGGGAAGCGAGGCCGGGAGCCGAACCACTTGGGAGACGGTGCGGGACGGCAGGGAGCGCCGGTGAATGATTATTCGGTAAACGCCACTTGCCTTTTTCGTCCTGCGGCCAGATGACCAGGGGATCGACCAGAGAGACCTCTCTAACGATTAATGGACGACGAAAGAGTGAGATGAATTTTACGCGAAGATGAAGACTTTTGGCAGTGAGAAAGGAAGCGCGCTCCTCGTTTGGAGAGTTGCCCACGGTGATGCCGGACAACTTGAGGTCAGCCCAAGGCGTCACGCTCACCCGCTGCACCTGCAAGGGCAGGCCCAGACGCTGGCTGAGTTCCTGCTGCAAACGCGCCTGGGTTTCATGCGATTGCACGTAAAGATTCACCCCACCCCACGCAATCAGCACCAGTGCGACCAGCGCCAAACCCAGCCATACCAGCAATTGCCTGAGACGACGCATCGGCCAGACTTTACCCAACGCCTCCATCCCGCAAAGCCCGCGTGCAAGACACCCTGATTATCCTGAATCCGGCGGCGAGGGGCGAGCGCGCGTGTCATTTTCGCGAACGGGTGGAAGCGCTCGCCGGTGATTCCGTTATTCAGCCCACGACCCGTGTCGGCGAGGCGGAGGGCATCGCTCGTGCCGCGGCCCGGGAAGGCTATCACAAAATCGTGGCCGCGGGCGGCGATGGCACGATCCACGAGGTGGTAAACGGCCTCGCGGGCACCGAGGCCGCTCTCGGAGTTCTCCCGATGGGGACAATGAACGTCTTTGCCGCGGAGCTGGGTTTGCCCGCGGGAAACCTGGAACGCTGCTGGGATATCATTCGCGCGGGATGGGTGAGGAGCGTCGATTTACCGCGCGTGAATGGGAGGCGTTTTGTTCAGTTGGCTGGCGTCGGGCTCGATGCGCAGGCGGTGAAAGAGACGAGCCAGGCCTTAAAGCGCAGCTTCGGCCCGCTTAGCTATATCATTTCCGCGGCACAGATCGCCTCCCGACCACCGCCGCGGCTGATGATTGAATCGGATGACGCCGTGGCAACGGAAGCCTCTTTCGTTCTCGTTGGGAATGGTCGGCGTTATGGAGGTCCGTTTCCTTTTTTCAAGCGCGCCCACATCGATGATGGACTGCTCGACGTTGTTCTATTCAAGCGGCTCGGCTACTTCGATATCATTCACTATTTGCAGGAGGTCATTTTCAGCCACTCCATCAGCGGTTCAGAGGTGGAATATCTCCAGACACGACGTCTGCAGGTAACCTCTGAAGATGAGGTGCCAGTGGAAGCTGATGGCGAATTAATCGGCTGCTGCCCAGTGGAGTTCGAGGTTCAGGAGCGCGGCTTGCGCGTGCTGACAGAAGCTTAGCGACGGAAGAGCCCCGATCCCAGACGGTTGGGCAAACGGGACTTTTCTTCTGTCGGCGGAGGCGAAAGATGCATCGACAGTTTCGCCCCAGTGCGATAGCATTTTTTTCATGCGAGTTTCGCGTCGGAAAGAATCGCTTTTCACGCGCTCGTGGTCGCCAGCCCAGCGCGTCGGGTTGCTCGTCCTTATCGGTGTGCAGGCGATTGCCTTTCTAGGGCAAACCGGCCTGAACCTTTGGGATTCAAATTTCGTTTCTGAATATCTCGCCTTGAGCGATCGCGGTGTTTCGCAAGCCTACGCGTGGCAATTTTTCACCGCTCTTTTCCTGCACCACGGCGTCCTGCATTTTGCCGTCAACCTCCTTCTTCTCTACCTCGTGGGGCGCGACCTCGAGGTGATTATCGGGCAGCGACAATTTCTTTTTCTCTACTTTTTTGGCGCCTTTGCCGGCGAGCTTGGACACCTTTTTCTCATGCCGAGCGAGGCGACGCTTTTCGCTGCCTCCGGCGGCGTCGCTGCTGTGATGATGGCGTACGCCACTATTCTGCCGGAGTTGGAAATGACGACGCTTCTGCTTTTCGTCGTGCCGGTGCGATTAAAGTTGCGTTGGCTTGCCCAACTCGCCGTCGGAGGTGCGATCCTGCTTGTCGCGTTCGATCGCTCGGGAAATATGGCGCACAGCGCTCTCCTCGGAGGAGCGGTCGCCGGTTGGATATATGCGCATCTGCTGGGGTTTGGGCGCGTTTCGTTCCTGCAGCGTCGGATCTGGCATCGTCGCGCCGAATCGATTCGGCGGCGCTCGCTCAGTCCGAGGCGCTTCCTCGAGCAGGAAATCGATCCTCTGTTGGAAAAGATCTCCGCTCACGGTATGCACAGCCTCTCTCGACGGGAGCGCCGACTTCTCGTCCAGGCGCGGGAAAGAATGCTGGAAGGAAACAATTCGGCGACGGTGTGATCTCGCATCGGGACTAATCCAAGGCATCTTGGGCGGTGAGTTCCCACCCGCGCTGGATCGAAAAACTCGCCGAGACCTCCCTCGATCCCTTCCAAGTGGGGCGCAGTCTGGAAGCGATCGCTGCGCGCTGGGGAGGTTCCCTGGAAACTTTCCTCGATGAGTTTCCCCTTGGCGCCGGCGCCGTAATCCATCTCCTCGCGGTCGCCCCAATTTGCGCGCAGCGGCTGGAACACGACCCCGACCTCTTGCGCTGGCTGGCGCGCCCGGATGTTTGCGCGGTCGATCGCGGGCCGCGACGGATGCTGGCGGAACTGCACGCCTTCGCCAAGCCTTCC